>JBFGZM010000107.1:0-9768 GCA_041586815.1 Marinobacterium sp.
ACAGTATGAGCAAGACCACTTCTCTGGAAAAAAGCAAGATCAAAATTTTGCTGCTGGAAGGCGTCCACCAGTCGGCGGTCGATACCCTGAATGCACAAGGTTACAACAGCATTGAGTACGTTACCGGCTCCCTGCCCGAAGCGGACCTGATCGAAAAGATCAAGGACGTACACTTCATCGGCATTCGCTCCCGTACGCAGCTGACCGCCAAGGTTCTGAGCGCTGCGGAGAAGCTGATCGCCGTCGGCTGCTTCTGTATCGGCACCAATCAGGTTGACCTCAAAGCCGCTACCGAGCTGGGCATTGTGGTCTTCAACGCGCCCTACTCCAACACCCGTTCCGTGGCTGAACTGGTCCTGGCCGAAGCCATTATCCTGCTGCGCGGTGTGGCGGAGAAAAATGCCAAGGCTCACCGCGGCGTCTGGCAGAAATCGGCCACCAATTCCTACGAAATCCGCGGCAAGAAACTGGGCATCATCGGCTATGGCAGCATTGGTTCACAGCTGAGCGTGCTGGCCGAGTCCCTGGGCATGATCGTGCATTTCTATGATGTCGTGACCAAGCTGCCGCTGGGCAACGCCAGCCAGATCGCCTCCATGGATGAGCTGCTGGCCACCTGCGACGTGATCTCCCTGCATGTACCGGAAACCGGCGCTACCAAGGAGATGATGGGGGTGGCACAGTTTGAAAAAATCAAGCAGGGTGCGATCTTCATCAACGCAGCCCGCGGCACTGTCGTCGATATCGACGCCCTCTGCGGCGCGCTGGAAAGTGGTCGTGTACTGGGGGCCGCCGTGGACGTATTCCCGGTGGAGCCGCGCAGCAACAACGACGAATTCATTTCGCCTCTGCGGGCCTTCGACAATGTGATCCTGACCCCCCACGTGGGTGGCTCCACCATGGAAGCACAGGAAAACATCGGCTACGAAGTGGCGGAAAAACTGGCGAAATACAGTGACAACGGCTCGACCATCACCTCCGTCAACTTCCCGGAAGTGGCCCTGCCGGCCCACGCCAAGGTTCACCGCCTGCTGCACGTACACCGCAACATTCCCGGTATCCTCAGCGCCATCAACACCGTGTTCTCCGAGAACAATGTCAACATCTCGGGCCAGTACCTGCAGACCAACGACAAGGTGGGTTACGTGGTGGTGGATGTGGACGCAGACTACTCGGAACTTGCGCTGGAGAAGATTCTCGAGATCGAAGGCACCATCCGCGCCCGTCGCCTGTTCTGATAATGCATCCGGCCTGATGGCCCCACCAGGCCATCTCCTCAACCGCCCGCGGATCGCCCGATCCGCGGGCGGTTTTGTATCTGCTGCTACGAATGCACGCGAGCGGCTTCGATGCGGTGCAGATAATCGCCAATATGAGCAAAGAGCTGGCGCCGCAGCCCCGGCGTTTCGTTCACCAGGTGATGACGAGCACCGGCGAGCAACACCGGCTGCAGCGTCGGGTACAGTCGCTGCAGCACCGCCATATTGTGACGCCAGTCCACGGTGCCGTCCTCGTCCCCCTGCAACAGCAGCGGCAGACCCGCCAGCGGCTCGCTCGACTCGATCAGCTTCACCCACTCCAGCATTGCCCGGACCCAGCTGACCGCCACGCGGCTGTGCTGCAGCGGGTCGTACTGGCGTACAAAACGCACAAAGGATGCATCGCCGGAGTTGTGCGAATAGATACGCCTGACCTGCTTGAGAAAGCGCCCGAACCAGCGGTACTTGCGCACGATCACATCCATCATCACCGGCCGGATCAGGGGCGCAAGGTAGATCCGGCCCGCCACCTTGCCGGCCACGGGGTCACCGCCGCGCTGCTGCTCCATGATAATGGCGGCACCGGTACTCTGGCCCAGCAACACCCAGGGCCCGGGCAGCTTGTCGCCGTGGCGTTGCAGAACAGCTGACAGTTGCCGGGCATAGGTCGAGAAATGGTCGATGCCCAGAGGTGCCCCCTCGGACAGGCCATGACCCGGCAGGTCATAGATCAGCACGTTCCAGTGCCGGTGCAGCAGATAACCGATCAGGTGCCGGTAAAGGCCAGCGTGGTCCGTGTAACCGTGAACCAGCACGGCCGTGCCACGCACGGGCCTTGGCGGGCGAAACTGCTGCACCACCAGATCCAGGCCATCAATATTTTCCCGCCCGATGCTGTGCCGCACTCTGGGCATCAGTTCACTCAGGCCGTAATGCTCCAGATACGCCTGCAGCTGCGGGCTGCAAAGCGTGATATCGTTGGGCTCGAACACACCAAGCCCGTCGCGGATTTGTCGAGGTTCAATGACCTTCATGCCATCTCCCGGCCAGGGTACAAATCACACTGTAGCGAGAATCCACCCCTGAGTCCTGTCTGCCACATGCTGAAGTCTATAGTGGATATCAATCCGTTAGCGCGAGCCTGTTCCTGCATGAAAGCGACCCTGAGTGCCCTGTTGCTGCTCCTCACCCTGATGTGCGCCAGCGCCCTGGCCAGTACCGATGAAGACATCGCCCTGGTGACCGAGCGCCTCGAGCAATACGACGGCAAAACACCCAGCGTGGAAGAGCAAGCCGAGCGGGATCTCTATCAGCAGACCCTCGAAACGCTGCAGGACCTGAAGCAGCACGACGCCAGCGCAGCCCAGTTGCGCCAGGAACTCGAAACCCTGCCCGCCGACATCAACCGCCTGCGACAGGCACCCGCCGACGTCCCGGAACCACACTCAACACCGACGGAGGCCCAGTCACTGGAGCAGCTGCAGCAACGTCAGACACTGCTCAAGGCCAGCCTGCTGGAGCAGCAGAAGACCCGCGACCAGCTGCTGCAGGACATCAGTCTCAATGACAACAAGCGCCTCAGCCTTCGAGACCAGCTGACCCGGCTCAAGCAGACCAGCGATCCGGCTGCCGGTCAGAGCCCTGACGGCGAAGCGAGCCAGCTGCTGCAAAGCGCCCGCCAGCGCGAGCTCAGCGCCCGTATCCAGAGCCTTGAGCTGGAGCTGCTGACCCTGCCGGGGCGTACTGAACTGAACGAACTCAGGCTGCAGCAGGTCAACCGCGATATCAGCCGCAGCACGCAGCAACTGCAACAGCTGGAAGAACTGATCCAGTGGTACCTGCGCAGCCAGACCGAAAAGACCCTCAGCGAACTGCAACAAAGCAGTCTGAGCGGACTGGACCCGGTATTGCAGGCCGCCGGCGAGCTGAATCGCAATCTGAGCCTGGACCTGCGCGAGACCCTGGCGGATATCGAGCAAACCAGCAGCCTGCGCCGACAGCAGGACGTCCACCTGACCCAGGTGGACGACGCCTTCCGCACCATTTCCCAGCAGCTGGAGCTGGAAATCCAGTATGTTGGCACCGAGCTGCATCGGTTGCAGGCCGGCCTGATCCGGCCGCTCAATACCGCCGCCACCCGCGCCCGCATCAACCAGCTGCGCCTGCAGAATATCCGCCTCAATCGCGATGAACTGAGCACCAGGCAGGAACTGGGCGGCTATGAGTCCTCCCCCGGCCTGCAGTTGCCGCAGGAAGCCCGCAGCCAGTACCGCCAGCTGCTTACCGATCGCCTGAGCCTGTTCAGCAAGCTGCGCGACGCCCGCCTCAGTCTGGTGGCTGAACTGTCGTCCCTGCTGTCGGTGCAGGAAAGCATCAACGAGCGCATCACTCAGGCCCGCGCACTGATCAGCGAACAGTTGCTATGGCTGCCCAGCGTTACACCGGTGCAACTGAACTGGTTTGGCGAACTGGTGGACAGCCGGCGACTGCTGCTGGAACGCTGGCATAACAATGCCAGCATTCCACTGCTGCGCTACTCATCCCGGCTCGCCCTCCCCCTGCTGGGGCTGATCGCACTCTGTGGCCTGGCCCTGCTACTGCTGCGCTACCAGCATGCCCATCTGCGGCTCTGGCAGCAGGACATTGGCAATGTGCTGCAAGACAACTTTGTGCATACGGCCCTGCCACTGGTGCTGGCGCCGATCATCGCCCTGCCACTGCCACTCCTGCTGCTGATCTGCGCCGGCTTCGCCCTGAACCCGGAGCATCCGGATGCCGGCGTACTGGCGCTCATGCTGCAGACCGCGGCGCTGGTGACCTGGGTCATTCATTTCCTGCGCATCTGGCTGCAGGAACCCAGTGGCCTGTTTGTGGGCCATTTCGGTGTCGCTCCGGATCTCGCCCGTGTCCTGCGCCAGCGCCTGCTGCTGCTCGGCCTGAGCGGCGGCCCGCTGCTGCTCGGCCTCATCTACGTCTATGCGACCACCCTGGATTCCGAGGTGATGAAGTCGGGTCTTGAGCGTCTGCTGATGCTGTCGCTTACCGGTTGCATCACCCTGCTCTGGGGCAGCCTGCTCACGGTGGCACCGCAGCTCAATCGGCTGACGCAGGGCGACCGCTGGTGGCTGAAGGCCGAAATCTGGCTCGGCTGCCTGGCGGGATTCAACTTTATCCTGCTGATCATGATGCTGGTGGGGTATGTCTTTACCAGCCAGGTGTTCATGACTCTGCTACTGCTGGTGCTGGTGGTCTGCCTGTCGGTCTTCGTGGCCTACAGCCTGGGGCTGCGCTGGCTGCTGATCGCCGAGCGCAAACTCGCCTTTGACCGTGCCCAGGCACGCCAGGCCGAGATCGCGGCGGCGCGGGAGAAAAACGAGGACGAGCCCCCCCTGAGCACGGACTATCTCGACATGCAGGACATTACCGAGCAGTCACGCAAACTGCTCGCCACCAGCAGCCTGATTCTGCTGTTCAGCCTGCTGTGGCTGGTACTGCGGGACTTTCTGCCGGCACTGGATGTTTTCGACAAACTCGTACTCTGGTCAAATATCAGCAGCACCCCCGAGGGGGACGTTCTCAGCAGCGTGACCCTCAAGAACCTGCTGCTTGCCGCCCTGCTGCTGGGATTGAGCATCTTCGCCGCCGCCAACCTGCCAGGTCTGCTGGAGCTGCTGGTACTGCGCCACATGACGCTCGGACCGGGCACGGGCTACGCCATCACCACCCTGATCAAGTATGCCCTGGTCGTGGTGGGCATCTTTGTCTGCGTCGGCGAACTGGGGCTGCAGTGGTCCAAGCTGCAGTGGCTGGTGGCAGCGCTCAGTGTCGGGCTTGGTTTTGGCCTGCAGGAAATCGTCGCCAACTTCGTCTCCGGCCTCATCATCCTGTTCGAGAAACCCATGCGCCTCGGCGACACGGTCACCATCGGGGGCGTCAGCGGTACCGTGACGCGCATCCAGATACGCGGCACCACCATCGTCGACTGGGATCGCAAGGAAGTGATCATCCCCAACAAGACCTTTATCACCGACCAGCTGATCAACTGGTCTCTGACTGACCCCACCACCCGGGTGGTGATCCGGGTGGGCGTAGCCTATGGCTCCGATACGGAACGTGCCCGAGCGCTGCTGGTGGAGGCTGCGCGGGAAACCGAGCGCGTACTGACCGACCCCGCGCCCGAAGCCTTCTTCACTGGCTTTGGCGCCAGTACCCTGGACCTGGAGCTACGCCTCTTTGTCAGCGCCATGTCCGACCGCATGGTGGTGACCCATGGCGTCAATACGGCCATCGATTGCAAGTTCAGGGAAGCGGGTCTCGAAATTGCGTTCCCGCAGCTGGACGTGCACCTGCATCCAACCAGAAGGGCCGACGAACCTGAAGCAGGAGACTCCTCCAATGCCTGAACCCGGAAAGCTGCTGCACAGCTGCTGCCTGCCCCTGCGCTGGGGCGATATGGATGCCTATGGCCATATCAACAATGTGCAATATATCCGTTACCTCGAAGAAGCCCGGGTCCAGTTACTGATCCGGCTCGGCGCCGCCCTCGAAGGCGCCCACCAGGCCCCGGTCATCATTAACGTCGGTTATACCTTTCTGCGCCCGCTGGTCTACCCGGACAGCCTGCACATCAATTGTTTCGTCGCCGATCCCGGCCGTTCCAGCTTCATGATTTACTACCACGCCTATGCCGACAGCCAACCCGATGTGCAGGTCGGTGAGGGCTACTCCAAGGTGGTATGGATGGACCATGCCAGCGGGCGCTCCGTCCCCTTGCCGGACTCGATCCGGGCGCAGTTATGATCCGCCACACCCAAGGCTCAACACTCAAACAGACAGGGACTGCCCATGACTCAGGAATTACCCCCAGACCCCGCCACCAGCGCGGAGCCACACCAGGAGGAACGCCAGGACAGCGGCAACGCCAAAATCATCTATATCCTGTACCTCGTCAGCCTGGTGGTGGGTATCACTGCACTGATCGGGCTGGTCATGGCCTATGTATACAGATCCGAGGGCAGTGACTGGCTGAAAGCCCACTATCGCTGGCAAATCAGAACCTTCTGGATCGGGTTGCTGTATACACTTTCTGGAGTTTTACTCTCCGGAATCGGTATCGGATTGCTGGTTTTTATGTTCGCAGTCATCTGGTTCATCGTCCGCTGCGTGAAAGGGCTGCAACGCCTTGAGCGCCACGAAGCACCGGCCAATCCGAGCACCTGGCTGTTCTGACCTGGCTCCCCTGCAGCCATCACAAAGGACGAAGTTACGAGGTTTTCTACTACTTTTGGGGCACAGGGGGCGACAGTTTGCCAAAAATCGGGTAGATTACTGCGTCGCACAAAAGACCCACACTAAAACCAATACTGCCCGGTTTCGGGTGCCTCGCCCCGTTCGGGACTGAAAGAATAGCAAGAGGCAGTACATAATGAGCAACAGGGTACAGAGCGGTAACCTCCAGGTTACTTCAAGTCTTTACGACTTTATCAATAACGAAGCGCTGCCAGGAACCGGTGTCTCCGCCGAGCAATTCTGGACGGCATTCGATTCGATTGTGCACGATCTTGCACCGCGCAATCTCGAGCTCCTGACCAAACGGGACCAGCTGCAGGCACAGATTGATGCCTGGCACCGGGATCACAAGGGACAGGCTTTCAATTTTTCCGACTACAAGGCCTTTCTGACCGACATCGGCTACCTGCTGCCGGAAGGCGATGCCTTCAGCGTGACCACCAGCAATGTCGATCCGGAAATGGCCACCATGGCAGGCCCACAGCTGGTGGTTCCGGTCATGAACGCCCGCTACGCGCTGAATGCGGCCAATGCTCGCTGGGGCAGCCTCTACGACGCTCTTTACGGCACAGACGCCATTCCCGGCGATGGCGGTGCCGAGGCAGGCAAAGGCTACAATCCCACCCGCGGTGCCAGGGTCATTGCCTTCGCTCGCAACTTCCTGGATCAGGCAGCCCCGCTGACCACCGGCTCCCACAAGGATGCCATCGGTTACAGCATTCAGAACGGCCAGCTGCTCGTCAGCCTTAACGATGGCAGCAGCAGTGCACTGCAACAGCCGGAAAAACTGCGTGGCTTCCGTGGCGATGACGCCGCTGCACCCGGCGCCATCCTGTTGCTGAACAATGGCCTGCACATTGAAATCCAGATCGATGCCACCAGCCTGGTCGGCAAAGACGATCCCGCCGGCATCAAGGACCTGCTGCTCGAATCCGCCCTCACCACCATCATGGACTGCGAAGACTCCGTCGCCGCCGTGGATGCAGATGACAAGGTACTTGTCTATCGCAACTGGCTGGGGCTGATGAAGGGCGACCTGACCGAAACGGTCAAGAAGGGCGACAGCAGCATCACCCGCAGCCTGAATCCGGATCGCGACTACCGCGCCCTGGATGGCGGCGACCTGAGCCTCAAGGGCCGCAGCCTGATGTTCGTGCGCAACGTCGGTCACCTGATGACCAACAACGCGATCCTCGACAAGGCGGGTAACGAAGTACCCGAAGGCATCCTGGACGGCATGATCACCACCCTGATCTCCATCCACGATCTCAAGGGCACCGGGCCGCTGCGCAACACCACCACCGGCTCCATGTACATCGTCAAGCCGAAGATGCACGGCCCCGAAGAAGTGGCCTTTGCCAACGAACTCTTCGGGCGCGTCGAACAGGCCCTGGGCCTGGCACCCTTCACCCTGAAAATGGGCATCATGGATGAGGAACGCCGTACCACGGTAAACCTGAAGGAGTGTATCCGCGCGGCGAAAGATCGCGTGGTGTTTATCAACACCGGCTTCCTGGATCGCACCGGTGATGAAATCCACACTTCCATGGAAGCAGGCCCCGTGATCCGCAAGGGTGACATGAAGGGCGCTTCCTGGATTCAGGCCTACGAGGACTCCAACGTCGACATCGGTCTGGCCTGTGGACTGCAAGGGCGCGCCCAGATCGGCAAGGGCATGTGGGCCATTCCAGACCAGATGGCCAATATGCTCAAGGCCAAGATCGGTCACCCCCTGGCCGGTGCCAACACCGCCTGGGTTCCGTCCCCGACGGCCGCAACCCTGCATGCCATGCACTATCACCAGGTAGACGTGTTTGCCCGTCAGGACGAGCTCAAGAGTCGTCCGCGCGCCAGTCTCGACGATATCCTGACCATACCGGTGTCGCAGAACCCCAACTGGTCCGCAGAAGAAATTCAGCAGGAACTGGACAACAACGCTCAGGGGATACTTGGCTACGTTGTGCGCTGGGTCGACCAGGGTGTAGGCTGCTCCAAGGTGCCGGATATCAACGATGTCGGCCTGATGGAAGACCGCGCCACTCTGCGAATCTCCGCCCAGCACATTGCCAACTGGCTGCACCACGGCATCTGCAGCCGCGAACAGGTTGTCGAAACCCTACAGCGCATGGCCGGTGTGGTGGATGGTCAGAACAGCAATGACCCGCTGTATCAGCCCATGGCCGGAAACTTTGCCGACAGCGTCGCCTTCCAGGCGGCCTGTGAGCTGGTGCTGGAAGGCCGCGAGCAGCCCAATGGCTACACCGAACCGGTCCTGCACCGCCGTCGTATCGAAGCCAAGGCCAAGGCCGCCGGCTGATCGTACTGTGCACGCCTGACGACAAGGGCCCGCCGGCTATACTGGCGGGTCCTTTTTTGTGCCGATTTTACGCTCCAGCATGGGCTGAACTAACATGATGGGGCCACCCGCCCTACCTGCTATCGGCAAGAATAACCGAGGCCACCATGCCAGCACCGGATCAGGACCTGCTGCGCCAGCTTGACCAGCAGCTGCAACAGGCGATCGAAGCCAGTCAGATTGAAGTCTACGGTCAGCCCAGCCAGTTCTATCACCGCGGCTACTATAGCAACCGCACCAGCCTCTGGAGCCACTCTCCCACCCTGCTGGTGCAGCATAATACCGGCTACCTGATTACCGCCACCCCCAAGGCCGCGTTGCGTCTGGCCATTTTGCCGGTTCAAAGCCTGATTCCCTTCATCACGGCTCTCATCACCCATGGACCATCGTCAGTGACCGCCTCGCGACCGGATGCCCCATCTGCCCGCCTGGACGACATAGGTCCAGGACTTGAACGCCTGTGCGCAGCGCTGGAGCTCTACTGTCCCTCCTGTGCACTGGATGGTTTCGCCACCCTGGCACTGGAGGGCGGTAACCACTACCGCCATGTATTGCTGTTTCGTCCCCTCGATTCACTGCAACTGCACGATATCGAGCCGCTGTAACAACACCGACCACAATTGACACCCGGCACTCGAAGGTAACCAGCACTACATACTGCTGTTTCGTTATCACGATGCACTGCAACTGCACAATATCGAGCCGCTGTAACAATACTGACCACAACTGATACCCGGCACTCGAGGGTAACCCGCACTACATACTGCTGTTTCGTTATCACGATGCACTGCAACTGCAGGATATCGAGCCGCTTTGAGCCTGATTGCCTCCCGGCTCCGGAAAGCACTAAAGTGCTGGCCCACC
>JBFGZM010000108.1:0-9768 GCA_041586815.1 Marinobacterium sp.
GCCGCCCGCGGTACGTTCCGACGGCATGAGCGTGGAGGAACTGTACGAGATGTTCCCCAACCTCTACGAGCGCCGTTTCAGCCAGGGCACACGGCTGTCCGGTGGCGAGCAGCAGATGTTGGCGCTGGCCCGCATTCTGCGCACCGGAGCCAATATCCTGTTGCTGGATGAAATTACCGAGGGCCTGGCGCCGGTGATCGTGCAGAAACTGGCGCAGGTGCTGCTCACACTCAAGCAGCGTGGTCTGACGATCCTGCTGGTGGAGCAGAACTTCCGCTTCGCCGCCCCCATTGCCGACCGGCATTACGTGTTGGAACACGGCCATATCGTCGAGGAGGTTCACGCCCATGAACTCGACGCCAAAACCGACCTGCTGAACACCTACCTGGGTGTCTAGACCATGGAGGGTCTTTGTGTGGCAAACGCAGGAGCAGTTTGCCGTCCAGACCACGGAAGGCTGCTCTTTAGAACAGAGAAGGCAGGAAACGCAGGAGCAGTTTCCTGATCTTGCCAGGGCCCAACAGGCTGATCACAAATCACAAATCACAAATCACAAATCACAAATCACAAATCACAAATCACAAATCACAAATCACGCAATAACAACAAAAACTGGAGTGAATGACATGAACACAATGCACAAGACCTTGCTCGCGGTGGCGGTTGCCACCACCACGGCCCTGGCCGGATTCGCTCAGGCAGGGCCTGTCAGTGATGACAAGGTCAAGATTGGCGTTCTGGCGGATATGGGCGGTGTCTATGCCGATCTCTGCGGCCGGGGGTGCGTGACGGCCATTGAAATGGCGGTGGAAGATTTTGGTGGCACCGTACTGGGCATGCCCATCGAGGTGGTCAGCGCTGATGATCAACTGAAACCCGACGTGGGGTCAGCGAAGGTGCGTCAGTGGGTTGAAAACGAACAGGTCGATGCGGTGGGCGGGCTGGTATCGTCCGCTGTGGTGGGTGCGGCGACGAAAGTCCTGACCGACAACAGGAAGATCGCGTTGATATCCACCGCCGCATCCAACGCCTTTACCACCAGCGCCTGCTCGCCGTACAACGTGCACTGGACCTATAACGTCGCAGCGGTGGCCAATGGCACGGTTAAGCCGATGGTGCAGTCGGGCAAGAAAAAATGGTTCTTCATCACCGCCGACTATGCCTTTGGTCATGCGCTGGAGGAGGTTGCTACCGAGGTGGTCAAGGAAAACGGCGGTGAAATCGTCGGCGGTGTACGCGCCCCCCTGGGCACGACGGACTTCTCGTCCTACGTGCTGCAGGCGCAGGCGTCTGGCGCCGATGTGGTGGCGCTGGCCAATGCCGGCGGTGATACTGTTAACGCGCTGAAAACCGCCGCCGAATTCGGCCTGACCCAGACCACCGATGTGGCCGGTCTGCTGGTCTTTACCCCCGATGCCCAGGCCATGGACCCTGCCACCGCAGGCGGCATGACGCTGACCACCGGCTTCTACTGGGACTACGATGACGCCACCCGCGCCTGGAGCAAGCGCTTCAAGGAGCGCCACGGCGCCATTCCCGCCATGGGTCACGCCGGTGCCTATTCAATGACCATGCACTATCTGAAGGCGATTGAAGCCGCCGGTACCGATGAATCCGACGCCGTGATGGCGAAGATGAAGGAGATGAAACCGGACGACTTCTTCGCCCGCAACGCCACTCTGCGTGCCGACGGACGCATGGTGCATGACATGTACTACGTGCAGATCAAGAAGGCTGATGAGCGCCGCGATGCCGACGATATTTTCAAGGTGATCGACGTGATTCCGGGCGACTCGGCCTATGCGCCCATGCTGCCGGAATGCAACTTCGTTAAATCATGATAACCGGCCCTGCGCTGGATCTGTCCGGCGCGGGCTGGCGTTAGCCGAGGTACCTTATGGCCACTTTTCTTGGCATTAATCTGTTCGGCCTCTTTGGCCAGCTGCTGGTCGGCCTGATCAACGGCTCCTTCTACGCGTTGCTGAGCCTGGGGCTGGCGATTATTTTCGGTCTGCTGAAAATTATCAATTTCGCCCAGGGCGCAATGTACATGCTGGGCGCCTTTGCTGCCTGGATGGCGCTCGATTATCTGGGCATCAATTACTGGCTGGCACTGATCCTTGTGCCTCTGGCCGTGGGCGCTGTGGGCATCCTGATGGAGCGTCTGCTGATTCGTCCCATCGCCAAGGAAGATCACCTGTACAGCCTGCTGCTCACCTTTGGTATCGCGCTGATGCTGCAGGGCACCTTTACCCATGTATTCGGTTCATCCGGCATGGCTTACGCCATACCCGAAGCGCTGCAGGGCGGTTTCAAGCTGCCCTTCATGTACCTGCCAGCTTACCGGGCCTGGATCGTTGTGGCCTCCATCCTGGTGTGTGGCGCGACCTGGTGGATGATCGAAAAGACCCGCCTGGGTGCCTATCTTCGCGCCGGCACCGAGAATGCCCAGCTGATGCAGGCCTTTGGCATCAACGTGCCGCTGATGGTCACCCTGACCTTTGGCTTTGGCGTGGGCCTGGCGGGGTTCGCCGGTGTGATGGCCGCGCCTGTGTATTCGGTGTCGCCGGACATGGGGTCCAATCTGCTGATTATCGTCTTCGCCATCGTCGTTATCGGTGGCATGGGCTCGATCGGTGGCGCCATTCTGACGGGCCTTGGCATGGGTATCGTGGAAGGTCTGACCAAATACTTTTACCCGGAGGCCTCCAGTACGGTGATCTTCCTGGTGATGGTTATTGTCTTGCTGCTCAAGCCTGCGGGCCTGTTCGGCAAGGAAGCCTGAGCCGGCATCGCGGAGGAAGCGTCTATGAAGAATTCAGTGTTTACCCATTCAAAGTTGAACCTGGTGTTGTTGCTGCTGGCACTGGTTGCACCCTTTGTACTCTATCCGGTGTTTCTGATGAAAGTGCTGTGTTTTGCACTCTTCGCCTGCGCCTTCAACCTGTTGCTGGGCTTTGCCGGGCTGCTGTCCTTCGGCCATGCGGTGTTCCTGGGCACCGGCGGTTATGTCACCGGCTATCTGATGATCAATACCGGTATCACGCCGGAGCTCGGCATTCTGGCCGGCACCCTGGCCGCGGGTGCGGTTGGCGCCCTGTACGGCAAGCTGGCGGTGCGTCGCGAGGGCATTTACTTTGCGATGGTGACCCTGGCGCTGGCCCAGCTGGCGTTCTTTTTCTACCTGCAGGCGCCTTTCACCGGTGGTGAGGACGGGCTGCAGGGTGTGCCGCGCGGGCACCTGTTCGGCTTTGTTGATCTGTCGGACAACCTGCAGATGTACTTCTTTGTGCTGGCCATCTTCCTGTTTGGCTTCTGGCTGATTCAGCGCACTGTGCACTCGCCCTTTGGTCAGGTGCTTAAGGCCATTCGGGAAAACGAGCCGCGGGCCATCTCGCTGGGCTACAACGTCAACGACTACAAATGGGTGGCCTTTGTCATCTCGGCGGCGCTGGCAGGGCTGGCGGGTTCCACCAAGACGCTGGTGTTTCAGCTGGCGTCCTTGACTGATGTCCACTGGCACATGTCCGGTGAGGTGGTACTGATGACCCTGGTTGGCGGCATGGGCACGCTGTTCGGGCCCCTGGTGGGCGCGGCGACCATTGTCACGATACAGAACTACCTGTCTGGCGGAGAGCTCGGGAACTATGTCCATATCATCATGGGGGCGATTTTCGTGATCTGCGTACTGGCGTTTCGCAACGGCATCGTCGGCCAGTTCCGCAAGGTGCTGAAACAGAATTTCTGAGCGAGTTTGGGAAGTCCTGATCACTATTCATTCGCAAGCCGAGGGGCCTGTATGTCAGAACAACATCCTTACGAGCAGGGCCTGGCGCAGACGCCAGCCAACTTCAGCGCCCTGACCCCCTTGAGTTTTCTCGAGCGTGCGGCCTTTGTCTACCCCGACCGCACGGCGGTGGTGCACGGGGCACTGCGGCGCAGCTGGCGGCAGACCCATGAGCGCTGCCTGAGGCTTGCCAGTGCCCTGCGCCGGCGCGGTGTGCAGCCGGGCGATACGGTATCGATCATCGCGCCGAACCTGCCTGAGCATTTTGAGGTGCACTTTGGTGTGCCCATGTGTGGCGCCGTGCTCAACTCCATCAATACCCGGCTGGACAGCGATGCCATCGCCTTTATTCTGCAACATGCAGATACCCGGGTGCTGATCACCGAACGGGAATTTTCCGCCGTGGTCGCCAGGGCGTTGCAGGGCATGACGAAGCCGCCGCTGGTGATCGATATCGATGATCCTGGCTGGCAGGAGGGGGAGTTGATTGGCGAACTGACCTACGAGCAGCTGCTAGACGAAGGGGGTGCCAATGACCCCTGGCAACCGCCGCAGGACGAATGGCAGGCCATTTCGCTGAACTACACCTCCGGCACCACCGGAGACCCGAAGGGTGTGGTGTATCACCATCGCGGCGCCTATCTCAATGCCACCAGTAACCTGGTGTCCTGGAATATGGGGGACAGCCCCGTGTACCTGTGGACACTGCCGATGTTTCACTGCAATGGCTGGTGTTTCCCCTGGACCCTGGCACTGGCCGCCGGCACGGCTGTGTGTCTGCGTCACGTGCGGGCCGAGCCCATTTTCGATGCCATCAGGCGCGAGAAGGTCGATCACTTCTGTGGCGCGCCCATCGTGCTGAACATGCTCAACGGTGCATCCGATGAGGTCAAGCAGGGCATCGAACATCAGGTCAAGGTCATGACCGCAGGTGCGGCGCCGCCAGCGGCGGTCATTCAGGGCATGGAAGAACTGGGTTTCAGGGTAACCCATGTTTATGGCCTGACCGAAACCTATGGCCCCTCGGTTGTCTGTGCCTGGCATGGGGCCTGGAGTGATCGGCCGCTGGCCGAGCAGGCCAGGCTGAAGTCACGCCAGGGCGTGCGCGCCCCCATGCTGGACGGGCTCATGGTGGCGAATCCGGACTCCATGCAGCCGGTACCGATGGATGGAAGGACCATCGGCGAGATCATGATGCGGGGCAACCTGGTAATGAAGGGCTATCTGAAAAACCCTGACACCACTTTGGCGAGTATGGCCGGTGGCTGGTTTCATTCCGGTGATCTGGCGGTGTGGCACCCCGATGGCTATGTGGAGATCAAGGATCGTTCCAAGGATGTGATCATTTCCGGTGGCGAGAATATCTCCAGTATCGAGGTGGAGGATGTGCTCTACCGCCACCCGGCCGTTGCCGAGGCGGCAGTGGTGGCGAAGCCGGATGAAAAGTGGGGCGAAACGCCCTGTGCCTTTGTCTGTCTGAAAGCCGGTGTCACCGTATCGGAGGATGACATTATCGGCTTTTGTCGCGAGCATATGGCGCGCTTCAAAGTGCCCAAGAGCGTGGTGTTTGGCGAGCTGCCCAAAACCTCCACCGGCAAGGTGCAGAAGTTTGCGCTGCGAGCGCAAGCCAGGGGGCTGTCGTAATTGCAGCATCTGCGCAGCGGGTTTCATGCACTGTCGTATCGGGCTTCCTTCGGGAAGCCCTTTTTGCGTTTGGCGTGGGCCTCTGTGGTGCGAGGTCTCCCGTTCCCGGTTTGCCACGGTTGTCGCAAGCAGAACGCAAGTGCTCAGGTTTTGTTTATCATAAGTAACAAGAGGTTTTCGAAAGGTCACGCTATGAAGTTCAATTGCGATATGGGCGAGAGTTTTGGCAGCTGGGTCAAGGGTAGCGATGAGGCGGTGATGTCTTTTGTGGACATGGCGAATATTGCCTGCGGCATGCACGCGTCTGATCCGGCCACCATGGCGCGCACGGTGGCGCTGGCCTGCGAGCATGGTGTCAGCATCGGGGCCCACCCGGGCTATCCGGATCTGCTGGGCTTCGGGCGCCGCGAGCTTGCCATGGATGGCGCGGAGCTGGAAGCCTGCGTGCTATACCAGATCGGGGCGCTGGATGGCATCTGCCGGGCCCAGGGGCGGCGAGTTGAATATGTGAAGCCCCACGGTGCGCTCTACAACCGGATGATGCGCGACGAGGCGACGCTGGACAGCCTGATCGCCGCGGTGCGCCGCTACGATGCCAGTTTGCCGCTGGTCGTGCTTGGCGCGGGCGAAAGCGCCAATGCTGCACTGCGCGCGCGGGCGCAACGCCAGGGTGTCGAGCTCTGGTTCGAGGCTTTCGCGGATCGCGCCTATGACGCCAGCGGTCGGCTGGTGCCGCGTACCGAACCTGGCGCCGTGCATACCGATCCGGAACAGGTGATTTGCCAGGTGCGCGAGATTGTAGAGCAGGGCCAGGTCAGCACGCTCGGGGGGGGCAAGATTCCGCTCAAGGCGGATACCCTGTGCCTGCACGGCGACAACGAGCAGCTGCTGGCAGCTGTCGCACGCATTCGGGCTGTCCTGCGTTGATGCGCATCGAGCCCGCCGGGGAGTCCGGCTGCATGCTATATCTGGGCGATCAGATAGATCCGCAGACCAGTGCCCGGGTGTGCCTGGCCGCAGCGCTGATTCGTCAGCGGCTGGGGTCTTATCTCATCGATATGGTGCCGTCCTACGCCAGTATTTTTATGAGTATCGATCTGTCCCGCAGTGATATCAGGGCATTTTGCGAGCAGCTGAACGCGGCGTTGCAGGATCTGGACAGCGCCGGACTTGAGCGTCCCCAGGCGGTGGAGGCAGTTCATATTGGCGTCTGTTATGACGCCGAGGTGGCGCCGGATATGGATGAGGTTATGCAGCTTACCGGACTGTCTCGTGATGAGGTTGTGCAGCTGCATTGCCGAGAGCCCTACCGGGTGTATGCCATCGGTTTCAGCCCGGGGTTCTGTTTCATGGGAAATACCGATGCGCGCCTCAGGGTGCCGCGCAAGGCGACCCCCCGTACCCGGGTGCCGGCCGGCAGTGTGGCGCTGGCAGACCAGCAGACGGCGGTGTACCCGTGTGTCTCGCCGGGCGGCTGGCAGCTTGTCGGACGCACCGCTGTGGACATGCTGTCGCTCTGTCAGCGTGACAGCAGCCCGCTGCAGGTGGGTTCGCGGGTGCGCTTTGAGCCGGTAAGCCTTGCGGACTTTGTACAGGCAGGAGGACGGGTCTGATGGCATTCGAGGTGATCAGACCCGGTTTTCTCTCGCTGGTGCAGGATTATGGTCGCTACGGCCAGCAGCATTTGGGCATGGCAACCGGCGGTCCCCTGGATGAACATGCCTTTCTCTGGGCCAACCGGTTGCTGGGCAATCACTACAACTGTGCGACCCTGGAGATTACCCTGGGACAGGTGCGCCTGCACGCACAGCAGACCACCCGGATTGCCATTGCCGGGGGGGACCTGGGCGCCTGTATCAACGATCAGCCGATAGCGCCATGGTGCAGTTACCGGATCGGGGCCGGAGATAGCCTGAGCTTTGCCGGGCCGCGCAAGGGCCTTCGAGCCTATCTGGCGGTCTGTGGAGGCTTTGAAGCGCCGCTTCGGTACGGCAGCTGTGCGACGGTGATGCGCGAGGCCTGTGGCGGCCTGCACGGTGACGGGCGGCGCCTGGAAGCCGGGGACAGGCTTGGCTTGCGACAGCAGCGCGGGGACTGTGCCCGCATAGCGAACGGCCCGTCGCAACAGGTACCGCCGCGTTTTGTCCCTGATTACACCGCGCCACTGTGTCTGCGGCTGCTGCCGGCCTATCAGTATCACCATTTCGACAGGGCGCAGCGGGAGCAGCTGTTCAGCAGCGATTACAGGGTATCCCCTGACAGTGATCGCATGGGGTATCGTCTGACCGGGCCTGCCATTGGGTCAGGCCTGGACGGCATCATTTCCGAAGGTATCGCCTATGGGGCAGTGCAGGTGCCGGGGGATGGTCAGCCCATCGTGCTGCTGCGGGACCGGCAGACGATCGGAGGCTATCCGAAGGTGGGATGTGTGGCGGCACTGGATGCGGCGCAGCTGGCCCAGCGTGCGCCGGGCGCAGTGGTCAGGTTCAGGGAGGGCGATTTGGGGGCGGTCGAAGCCCAGCGTCAGGCCTTCAATCAGTTCTTCGGTATCGGTACCTGAAATTCAGTCGCGGCGGGTTTGGCGCTAATGCTATGGTAGGCTTCGCGCAACTGAGGTCGATCCCTGTTGGTCTCGCGCTTTCATTTCAGTGTCAGTAAGGACTCGGCAGATGTCAGAAAACGAATACAGAACAGTCAAGGCATCCCAGCAGGTGCTCAAGGAATTGATGGTGCCGTCCTATGCCAATTTCGGCGGCAAGGTACACGGCGGCATTATCCTGTCGCTGATGGACAAGATCGCCTATACCTGTGCCGCGACTCATGCGCGCAGCTACTGTGTCACGGCATCGATTGATTCGGTTGATTTTCTCAACCCCGTGGAAGTGGGCGAGTTGCTGACGCTCTATGCGTCGGTAAACTATGTGGGCAAGTCGTCGATGGAGATCGGCATCAAGGTTGTGTCCGAGGACTTTCACAAGGGCATCGTCAAGCCCACCAATACTTCCTACTTCACCATGGTGGCCGTGGACGAGGAAACTCGTCTGCCGGTGGCGGTACCGGGCCTGGTGCTGGAGGACGATGTCGAGGTCAAGCGTTTCCTGGAGGGCATTACGCGGCGCAAATTCAAGCGTACGTACAAGGATGAGCTGCGTCAGGCCCGTCGGGCCCTGGATGTGGAAATCGACCTGGAGCAGCTGGTCGGGGAAAATTGCCGGGTTGTACGTTAAGGCCTCTTGTTTGTGCCCAGCCGCCCGGCCAAGGGGGCTGGCACCTTAGACCGCCACGCCGGCAGTCTCATCACGCGCCTGCCGGGTCTAGTCTTCCCGCGCCAGCGGGGTATCTGGTCGCTGCTCCAGCTGTTCGAGGTGCGCCTGCAGGTTTTGAATTTGCTGCGCGGTGTTCTGCATCGAGCGAATGGCGCGCAGCTTGCCCAGGCTGCTGCGGTACTGAAGTGCGGCAACCTTTATCTGGCCGCGGGCTTCCAGAGCCTGAGCTTCCATGATGGAGAGGTCACAGCTGACGCGGTGGTAGCCGCTTTTGATATGACGCAGGCAGAGTTCGGCTTTTGCGTCCTGCAGCTCCCCTCTGTCCTGCTGCTGGCGCAGCAGCTGGGCGAGATCGCGGAGCAGGGCGCGTACCCGGCGTGCACTGTGCTGGTCAGGCAGTCGCGTAAGGGCACCCTCTGGCAAGGCTGCTTCAACCTGTGACTCTGCCAGGTGCTGCTCTTGCCTCAGGCGTTCCTGCGGGCTGCAGGTGCGCGGAGCCAGTTGCTGCAGTGCGTTGAGCTTGAGCGTCAGGCTTGCAGCCAGTGCTTGTCGGATTTCGACACTCTGGAAGGGGGCGGGCAGATTGTCGGCGATGTAGTTCAGATGTCGCAGCTGTTCTCGCAGCTCATCGCCGTGGGCTCGTCGCTGCTGGCGCCGGCTGACAATCTGCTGGGTGATGCCGGCTGTCGCCACGCACAGCAGTATGGCGGCGAGAATCAGCAGTCCTGTTTCGGTCGGGCTCATGGCTGTCCTGACATCTTAGCTAAAAATGAACATATTGATTTTATAGGAAAAAATCTGAAAAAAACCCTTGACCTCATTCGGTGCTGGCAATAATATACGCCCCGCATTTGGCGCTAAGCCAAAGCGGAATGTCCCATTCGTCTAGTGGTCCAGGACACCGCCCTTTCACGGCGGTAACAGGGGTTCGAACCCCCTATGGGACGCCATTTTCTGGCAGCCGATCGGTTGGCAGGAAATAAGCGGGAATAGCTCAGTTGGTAGAGCACGACCTTGCCAAGGTCGGGGTCGCGAGTTCGAGTCTCGTTTCCCGCTCCAATCCTCGAAAGA
>JBFGZM010000109.1:0-9702 GCA_041586815.1 Marinobacterium sp.
GCGCTCTGCCAGTCGCCGCGTCAGCAGAATCAGACGCGCTTCCAGGTTGTCACTGATCTCGGGCAGCCCCAGGCGGGCATCAAGGCGCAGCTCCCGGTTGCTGAAATCTATGCGCCCGCGTTCGGTGTAATCATTCAGAATGCGCCATAGCACGGCACCGGCAACACCCTTGATCAGGTAATCGCCGTCGATAAACACGCTGTGGTCCCGGTCGTGGTATTCAATTCTTAATGGTGAGCTATCCTTGGCGGGCTCGTTATGCAGGCTTGGGCCTTCAGGCGGCGAATCATGGGATGTGCCACTCTCGTCGCTCAGTTGCAGCGCCTGAATAGCGAGCCCTGCCTGGGCACAGAGTGTCACCAGGGCATCTTCCAGGTCGTAACTGAAGCGGCATTCCTGCTGGCTTTCGGTATAAAACACACCGACCAGCCCACGGCTGCCCAGCAAGGGAATCGCCATCTGGCTGGCTGGATCAACCAGCCCTGGCAGACTGATGACCTGCTCCAGGGTCGCTACCAGGCCCTCAGCGATTGCCTGCTCGCGCACGGCCCGGGTATAGGCGTACTCGGCGGCAGCATACATGATACGAATGGGTACCTGTTCCCGCGCGGCAATGCCGATAACGCCGACCCCCAGGGGTATTTCGGCGCCGATCCCGGAGACCTGATAACCGCGGCTCGCCACCACGTAGAGCTTGGCGCCAAGGTTGTCCGCCATCAGCAGCATCCCGTGTTCCAGGCCCAGATGACGGTCCAGCGCATCGAGCAGGCTGTCAAACAGGCTCTCCAGGGTTGAGCAATCCTGCAGGCGATCACTGCACTGGCGCAGGGCCGGCAAAATGGCCCGTCCCGGCACCTGTTGTGGCAGTTCGGCTCCGGGAACAACTTCAATGTCGAGGATACGGTAGACATCGGTGCCACGCAGGTGAAATACACCCACCAGGCCTTCATGGGACGCAATGCCGGCGAGCTTGGCTTTCATGCGTTCGAACAGCGGGCCTTTGGTTTCGGTGCGCAGATAGCGCACCTTAAGGCGATACCGCGCGGCGGTATCGGGGTCCACCATCAACACGGCAGCGCGGGGGTTGGCAAGGATGTTTTGCCGTGTCTTGTTGAAAAACTGGAACGACAGCGCGATATGATTCTGATCCACATACATCACCTGGGAAACATAGGTGACATTGGGAATCCTGTCGCGGCTGCAGGTGGCGACGCTTGCGGGAATCACACCTTCCAGGCAATTGCGCAACGCATCAATGCTGAGGAGCGGGTTCATGCCATGGCGCCTCCCGGATTCAAAGGTTCGCCGGCATGGGGACCTGGGGTTTGGCCGTAGGCCGCGTCGGGGCAAAAACTGACCGCCACCAGGTCAGCGGGATCTGCACTGTAGAGTGCTCGACTGAAGGCTTCCGGCACGAGATAGTGCTGCAGGCGCCTTGCCAGGCGGTCGACGTAAGGCTCAAGGCCCACCGCATCGGCCGTTTGAAGGGGCTCAATACGGGCACCGGTACCCTTTATCTGCACGGTATGGTGGGTTTCAGGCTCATTGAACACCACGGAAATTCGCCCGTTGGTGCCGATATATTTCAGAAGATCCCGTGCCTGGGAGGCCGGTATCAGCACCGTCAGCCGCTGGCCGTCCGGGGATACCCGGGCACCCAGAGCCCGGGACAGGGTCGGTTCGCCGGCATCACTGCAGGCGGCAACCACCATTGAAAGCTGGCTGGTGACAAACTGCGCCAGGGCAGGATCAAGCGGACTCTGGCCGCTGTTGGCGTTCATGATATCTGTCCGGTCCGGTCACCTTTGCAGTGATCAGACATTGATCATCGTGTGGTCTAAGCATTGCCGACAATACGTCCGCGGGCAATGTCCAAAGGCGACATGGAACAAGATTCATGTGGTGCAGGCGCAGCACTGGGCCCCTGCACCCCTTTCAGAAAGTCGGCGGCGTGTGGGCGCTGACAATACGGCAGATTTTTTTACTGCGGTTACGAAAACGGTGCGGAATCTGGGTTGAAAACGAGTAGCTGTCACCGGCATCCAGGCGATGCACTTCGCCGCCGATGGTGACTTCGATGGAGCCTTCAATAACCGTGCCGGCTTCCTCGCCTTCATGGGCCATCATCTCTGTGCCCGTATCGGCGCCAGGTTCGTAGCTTTCGATCAGCAACGCCAGGCCAGACTTGTTTTCAACGCTACCGACCAGGCGCAATGCGATACCATCGCTGCCGATATCAATCAGTTCATCCGGGCGATAGACCACCTTCTCATGGGCGTTCAGGTCCACGGTAAAAAATTCGGTTACCGACATCGGAATGCCGTCGAGAATTTTTTTCAGGGAGCTGACCGACGGGCTGACACGGTTCTGCTCAATCATTGAAATCGTGCTGTTGGTCAGCCCGACCCGCTTGGCCAGCTCCCGCTGTGAAAAACCGTAGATCTGTCGAATTTTTTTGAGCCGGTCACCTACATCCACTTTTCAGACTCCCATCCTGATAAATATATTGATCGTCGGGTGTTTGGCGGCCGCATCATAGCATGTTGTGAACGGATGAGAACCGCTGGGGGTAAAGGGCGAATGCCCGGACCTTTGGCCTCAGGCTGTGCGTGTCAGTGCCCTGGTCCGGCAGGCGCGCCCAAAGGCCGCAAAAATGGCCTGATAGAACGGGTGCTGCGCCAGCTTCCATTCAGGGTGCCACTGCACACCCAGCAAAAAGCCCGCCTCCTGCGTTGCCAGGCTAAAGGCTTCGATCAGCCCATCGGGGGCCCGGGCCTCGGCCCGCAACCCCGGCGCCAGGCGCTCCACACCCTGCCCGTGTAGCGAGTTGACCTGCTGAGTGAGTGCGCCATTCATCAGCTGTGCCAGCAGCCCACCTTGCTGCAATTCAACCGGGTGCCGCGTGGCGTACTGCTGCTGCAGGGATTCATCCTTGTTTTCCCGATGGTCCTGCAACCCATCCACCCTGTGCACTGCCTGATGCAGGCTACCGCCCAGCGCAACATTGATCTCCTGAAACCCCCGGCAGATGCCAAGTATCGGGATCCGCTGCGCGATCGCCGCGCGGATCAGGTTCAGGGTGGTGGCGTCGCGCAACGGATCAGTCTGCATGTCGTCTTGCTGCTGCACCGCGCCATAGTGGGCGGGGTCGACATTGGAATAGCTGCCGGTAAGCAGAATGCCGTCCAGGTGCTCCAGCACCTCAAGGCTCTCTTCACCCAGGGCCGGCAACAACAGTACCGAAACGCCGGCGCCGCTGCGAGCGGCCTGAATGTACTTGTCCCCGACCATGTGGAAACGGTGGTGCCCGACCAGGCCCGTACAGGATGGAATCCCCACCAGTGGTTGCGGTGCCTTGGCGCTTGACTGAACGTTCATAGTCTCTCGGTTGCTCTCTATATTCATCGTTCACTGGGGTTTCGGCCTGCGAATATTGTGGCCGGATAAGACGATTTTGCTATAGCGAAGCAAATAAGGAAACATAAATACCTAACAGTGGGTATTTTGGCGGCTTTATTGATCAATAAATTGATCATTCAGCCTTGACCGTCAGAATTCAAAATCGCTAAACTGTTCGATATAACAAACAACTAAACAAGTTTGTTCGGGCCGCTTCCGGCCCTCTCACGCTCACTGGCGTGATTCCAAGAAAAGCAAGGACAAGACCATGTCTTCCCACAGTCAGCACACAGAAGCCGCTACTTTTTTGCAACAGAATCCGGATATGGAGGCCATTGACCTTCTTATCCCCGACCTTAACGGTGTTATCCGCGGAAAACGCATTGAGCGTGAAGGGCTGGAAAAGGTCTACGAGGATGGCGTGAACATGCCCGCATCCCTGTTTTCCCTCGATATCACAGGCAATACCGTTGAAAGTTGTGGCCTGGGCCTGGAAATTGGCGAGCCTGACCGCATCTGTCGGCCGCAACCCGGAACCCTGAAACTCGCGCCCTGGCAGCGCAGGCCAATGGCGCAGTTAATGATGCACATGTACGACGAAGACGGCGCCCCCTTCTTCGGCGACCCGCGCCACGTGCTTGCCCGGGTGTTGAAAAAATTTGACGCGCTGGGTTTGACGCCGGTTGTAGCGGTCGAACTTGAGTTTTACCTGATCGACCAGGAACGGGATGAAGACGGCCGCCCTCAGCCACCGGTATCGCCCCGCAGTGGCAAGCGCGACGAGCACACCCAGGTGTACTCGATTACCAATCTCGATGATTACGCCAACCTGCTGGAAGAAATCGCCCAATACACTGCCGAGCAGGATATCCCCGCCGATACGGCCGTCGCGGAAAACGCGCCGGGACAGTTCGAGATAAACCTCAAGCATCAGGACGATGCGCTGGCGGCCTGCGACAATGCCCTGATGCTCAAGCGGGTCATCAAGTCCGTGGCGGAACAGCACGGCATGGAAGCCTCCTTTATGGCCAAACCCTACGGCGAGGAGGCGGGCAATGGCATGCATATTCATATCAGCCTGCTGGATGCAGAGGGCAATAACGTATTCGCCCAGCATCAGCAGATGCTGGAACACGCCGTGGGGGGGCTGCTGCAGATGATGCCTGCATCCATGGCGCTGTTCTGCCCCAACGTTAACTCCTACCGTCGCCTGCAGCCTGGCTACTACGTGCCAATCGCGCCGAACTGGGGCTATGACAACCGTACCGTGGCGGTACGCATTCCCGCGGGGCCGGATGTTGCCACCCGCATCGAACACCGGGTGTCCGGTGCCGATGCCAACCCCTATCTGGTCATGAGCGCCCTGCTGGCAGGCGTGCACTACGGTTTGCAGCAGGAAATCAAGCCTGGCCCCGATACCGAAGGCAACGCCTTCGCGGATGAAACCATCGGCCTGCCGATTCGCATGCCGGATGCCCTGGCGCTGTTCCGCGAAAATGAGGTGCTGCGCCACTATCTGGGTAGCGAGTTTGTTGACCTCTATGACAGCTGCAAGTCCGATGAGCTGAGCCAGTTTGAGCGTTATGTCAGCGAACTCGAAACCCATTGGTATCTGTCTACGCTGTAACAAGCCTGCCCCCGCGGGTCCGGATCGACAGGGTTCCAGACCCGCATTGCTACTGTTTCGTACGCCTCAATAAGCATTAGAATCAAGGTCTTGTAATGGAAACATTAAACGATCTCTATATAGACGGTCACTGGGTACCGGCCGGCGGTGCGCTGCGCGAGCTGGTCAATCCCGCTGATGGCCGCACTCATGCCAGCATCCGTGATGCCAGTGCCGAGGACGTGGATCGGGCGGTCCGGGCGGCGCGGCGGGCCTTTGCTACCTGGTCTGCGACGACGAGCGTCGAGCGTGCCGCCTGCATTGAACGCATCTGCGCCGGGCTCGAAGCCCGCAGCGAGGAACTGGCCTCAACCATCAGTCGGGAAATGGGCATGCCGCTGCACCTGGCTCGGGGCTGGCAGGTGGCAGGCCCCATCTCGGGCATGCGTTCCTTTGTGACACGCGCTGCGCTGATGGATGAGGTGCGCCGCGAAGGCCATTCGATGATCGTGCGCGAAGCCATCGGCGTCTGCGCTTTTATCACGCCCTGGAACGTACCGCTGCACCAGCTGGTGGGCAAGGTAGCACCTGCCCTGGCAGCCGGTTGCACCATGGTGCTCAAACCTGCGGAAACAACACCACTGCACGCGAGGATATTTGCTCAGGTTGCACATGAAGCCGGGTTGCCGGCGGGCGTGTTTAACCTGGTCACCGGTGATGGCCCGGGCGTGGGCGAACCGCTGTGCACACACCCGGAGGTGGACATGGTGTCTTTCACCGGCTCGACCCGGGCCGGCATACGCATTGCCCAGATGGCGGCACCGGATGTGAAACGCGTGTGTCAGGAGCTGGGGGGCAAGTCGCCGCTGATTATTAGCGAGGATGCCGATCTTGCCGCGGCGATTCGGTTCGGTGTGCGCGACGTGATGGTCAACTCTGGTCAGATATGCTGCTCGCTCACTCGCATGCTGGTGCCGCGCAGTCGTTACGCCGAAGCCGTCGCTCTGGCCCGACAGGAAGTCGAGACCATACGGGTAGGCGACCCGCTGTCGGATGACAGCTTTATGGGCCCCATGAGTTCTGCAGCCCACCAGGCTCGGGTGCAGGAGGCTATCCGCCAGGGTGTGGCGCAAGGTGCACGGCTTGTCTGTGGTGGCACCGAACCGCCAGCCGGGCTTGAACAGGGCTGTTATGTCCGCCCTACACTGCTGGCTGATGTCACCAATGACATGGCTGTGGCCCGCGATGAAATTTTTGGGCCGGTACTCTGCCTGCTGGCCTTTGAAGATACCGAGGACGCTATCCGACAGGCCAATGATACTCCCTACGGACTTGCGGCTGCTGTCTGGGCTGCAGATGCGGACCAGGCGCAGGACATTGCCCGGCGCCTGCGTGCCGGCCAGGTGAGTGTGAATGGCGCCGGCTGGAACTACTGTGCCCCCTTTGGCGGCTACAAGCAGTCGGGTAACGGCCGTGAATGGGGCGATGAGGGCTTGAGCGAGTTTGTCGAAATCAAGTCGATCCAGCTGCCTGAATAGCAGCTGCGCGCGCCGGCCAGGGTCGGCGCATTCCCAGAACTTCCAAGAAGAAGAGACAATCAACGCATGACCACTTCTATCCTTAGCGCACCCCGGAGAGTCCGCTGGAAGCCCGTCGCCGCAATCGCCATACTGGCACTGGGTCTGTCCTATGTGGCGGATCAGCTGCCCTCTGACGGTGAGTTCGGCGCTCTGAGCCTGTTGCCCTCGCTGCTTATACTTTTCACGGCGGTTGTAACACGAAGGCCACTGGAGGCCATCTTGACGGGCGTTATCGCCGGCCTGCTATTGCTGGACCCCTCAGAGCTGGTTACCGGTCTGGCGGACCTGTCCGTGAACGTCATGATGAACGAAACCATTGCCTGGATCATTCTGGTATGCGGCATGATGGGCGGCCTGATCAACCTGCTGGAGCGTGGTGGCAGCGTGCTCAGTTTCAGTGAGCTGCTCACCCGGCGCCTTAAAAGCCCGCGCCAGGCGCTCCTTTGCACGGCAGGTCTGGGCGTGCTGGTGTTTATCGATGACTACCTGAATTCGCTTGCCGTGTCCGCCACCATGAAAAACCTCACCGACCGTTACCGCATTTCCCGCGAGAAACTGGCCTATGTGGTGGACTCAACCGCGGCTCCGGTTTGCATCCTGGTACCGGTGTCCACCTGGGCGGTGTATTTTGCCGCCCTGCTGGAGGAAAACCAGGCGGTGCCCGCGGGCGAGGGCATGTCGCTCTACATCGAAGCCATTCCCTACATGGCCTATGGCTGGGCGGCTCTGCTGGTCGTCGGACTGGTGGTTACGGGGTGGCTGGGGGATATTGGCCCGATGAAATCCGCAGAGGCCCGTGCCCGTGCCGGCAAGCCGGTTCCGGACGATGCTGCCGGGCTCAATCTTGATACCGCCTCCCTGCCCCGCACCAAGCCGGTGACCGGCCTGCTGAATTTTCTGTTGCCCATGGCGGTACTGGTCGGGGCGAGCCTCTACTACGATATTGACCTCCTCAAGGGGGCGCTGGTGGCGTCGGTCTTCACCCTGGTGCTGTATTTCGTGCAGGGACTGATGAAGTGCGAGCAACTGGTGGAGGCCATGCTCGATGGTTTCAAGGTCATGCTCTACCCCATCGCGGTGGTCGCGGCCGGGTTCATGGTCAAGGAAGTCAATGACCAGCTGGGCATGACGCCCTATATCATCGATGCGGTATCGCCTCTGCTGTCGCCCGTGGTGTTGCCGGCGCTGGTGTTTGCGCTGATGGCCGCTGTGGTGTTCGCTACGGGTTCCAGCTGGGGCGTTTTCGTGGTTTCGCTGCCCATCGTGATTCCCATGGCACAGGCCATGGATGTTTCTATGCCGCTGACAGTCGGCGCCCTGTTATCGGCCTCAGCCTTTGGCAGTCATGCCTGTTTCTTCAGCGACTCCACCGTGCTGTCGTCCCAGGGGGCCGGCTGTTCGACCATGGGGCATGCCATTACGCAGCTGCCCTATGCGCTGATTGGCGGGGGCATCACCCTGCTTGGCTTCCTGTTGCTGGGATACCTGATCGCCTGACGGCAACGGGAACAATACTCGACTCTACATACTGACTGAATCCCGCCAGCGCTGGCTCCAGCGGCTGTGCGGTAACGAGACATCAAGATGACAACACAACAGCATACAGCGTCCTATTACGCCGCCTCCGCCAACGATACCCGCCAGCGCCCCTCGCTGCAGGGCGAAGCGACGGCAGATATTTGCGTCATTGGCGCCGGCTATACTGGCCTGTCCAGTGCGCTGCACCTGGCCGAACAAGGTTTCAGCGTGATTGTGCTGGAAGCGAGCCGTATTGGTTTTGGCGCCTCCGGTCGCAATGGCGGCCAGATTGTACACAGCTACAGCCGTGACATGGATTTCATCGAGCAGCACTACGGTACGGACACCGCCAATGCCATGGGCGCCATGGCATTTGAAGGCGGCCGCATTATTCGGGACTTCATCCAGCGTTACAGCATCCAGTGCGACCTTAAAGATGGCGGTATCTTCGCCGCCTGTACCAAGGCACAGCTGGATGAAATGGCCAAAAAGAAACGCCTTTGGGAAAAGCACGGCCATGAACAGCTGGAAATGCTGGATGAAGACAGTATTCGCCAGTACATCGGTTCCAGTCGCTACACTGGCGGCCTGCTGGACAAAAGTGGCGGCCATTTTCATCCGCTTAACCTGGTGCTCGGGGAAGCCGCCGCCCTGGAATCCCTTGGTGGTGTCATCTACGAAGACTCCAGGGTGGTACGTGTCGAGCAGGGTGCGCGGGTGCGATTGCACACCGAACAGGGCTCGGTAAGCGCAGATCATGTGGTAGTGGCAGGCAACGCCTATCTCGGCGGCCTGATTCCTCAGCTGGCACAGAAATCCATGCCCTGCGGTAGCCAGGTACTGGCAACCGAGCGGCTCAGTGCGGATGTACAGCAAGCGCTGCTGCCCCAGGGGCAGTGTGTCGAAGACTGCAACTATTTGCTGGACTACTACCGCCTGACCGGCGATGGTCGCCTGATCTACGGCGGTGGTGTCACCTACGGTGCGCGGGAGCCTGGCAGAATCGAGCAGCTGATTCGCCCGAACCTGATCAAGACGTTCCCGCAGCTTGCGAAGGTAAAGGTGGATTTTGCCTGGACAGGCAACTTCCTGCTGACGCTGATGCGGTTACCGCAATTCGGCCGTATCGGTAACAATATTTACTATGCTCAGGGCTACAGTGGACACGGTATCGCCAGCTCCCACCTCGCCGGGCGGTTAATATCCGATGCCATTCGCGGAAAGTCGGAACAATTCGATGTGTTCGCCGGCCTGCCGCAATACAGTTTCCCGGGCGGCAGGATGCTGCGAGTGCCCCTGACCGCCATGGGCGCCTGGTACTACAGCCTGCGGGACAAGCTGGGGGTGTAGTGTGCAGGACTAAGGCTGTGTGCAGGCGGGTTCCAGAGTACTCAGCATGCTGTCCCATTCGTCCAGATCCAGATCCTGCACGCCCGGGCGGCGAAAACGATCCTGCGCCTTGAGCCAGCTGTTAATGCAGGCCTGTTTGGTGCCCTGCTGGGCACTCAGGAAGGCGCTGGGATCGATGCGCACACCCAGCACATCCAGTGTATCGGTCTTGAAGTTATACGACTTGATAATGCCGCCGGCGCAGGCGCC
>JBFGZM010000110.1:0-9701 GCA_041586815.1 Marinobacterium sp.
CATCGATCGTCAGACCGGCACTGTGCTGATGGATGTAGTCGAGCCCATGCGCCGCATGGGGGTGATCGTACTGATCACCTGGTTCCTGATTCGTCTGATTCGCCGTGCCGAGGTGGCTCTGGTGTCACCGGACAAGGTCAAGACGCCGATGGATCAGACCACGGTCGGCGCTATTGGCAAGCTGTTGCGTCTGTCCATCATTATTACCACGGCGCTTGTTGTGTTGCAGAACTTTGGCTACAGCGTTTCCGGTGTCATGGCATTTGGTGGTATTGGTGGTATCGCCGTGGGTTTTGCCGCCAAGGATCTGCTGGCCAATTTCTTTGGGGGGCTAATGATTTACCTGGACCGCCCGTTCAAGGTGGGGGACTGGATTCGCTCTCCGGACAAGAATATCGAAGGCACGGTGGAGGAGATCGGCTGGCGGCAGACCCGCATCCGCACCTTCGACAAGCGTCCGCTTTATGTGCCCAATGCGACCTTTGCCAGTATTTCGGTGGAGAATCCCTCGCGCATGACCAACAGGCGTATCTACGAAACCATTGGTGTGCGTTATGACGATGTGGGGCGAGTCAAGGCCATAGTGGCCGATGTGCAGGCCATGCTGCGCGAGCATGAGGAAATCGATCAGGAGCAGACGCTGATCGTCAACCTGAACACTTTCGGCCCCTCTTCGGTGGACTTCTTCATCTATACATTCACCCGTACCACCAACTGGGTGCGGTTCCACGAGATCAAGCAGGATGTCCTGCTGCGCATTATCGATATCATCGAAGCCCAGGGTGCGGAAGTGGCTTTCCCGACCCAGACCCTGCACTTGGCGTCGGTGCCGGATGCCACCGGTGCGCAGGATGCGAAGGTGCTGCAGTCGGCGCGCGAGCCTGTCGGTACCTGACGAAAAAAGGGTGGGACTTTGGGCCCGCCTTGAGTGTCATTACAGTCCCGCCACCTTGCAAGAGGTGACGGGACTGTACGTTTGGGGCTGGTAATACCTGGCCGAAAGGTTGCGGGCAGGTGGGGGGCGCGCGCTGGCGTCCCGACGGGAGTTCGTGCAGTATCATGCAGGCAGGGCGCGGCCACGGTGTGCTTTTTGGCCGGGCCGCCCGGATGACTTAACACAGGGGCTGACTCTCATATGGACATGTTTTTTCGAGCAGGCAGCGCACGGCCCTGGTATCTGTCCGTGTTGATGCTCTGTGTGGCCTACGCCCTGGTCGGGCGCCTTGCGCTGCTGCTCGCCATTCCGCCTGGTTATGCAACGGCGATCTTTCCGTCCGCCGGTATTGCTGTAGCAGCCCTGCTGATCTGGGGCAACCGGCTGTGGCCCGGTGTTTTTCTGGGCTCGGTGCTGCTGAATTGCTGGGTCAGTCTGGAGCAGGGTGGGCTGTCCGACGTCGCATTGCAGGTGTCTCTGGGGGCGGCCAGTGGAGCGCTGCTGCAGGCCCTGGCGGGGGCCTGGCTGGTACGCAGGGTCGTGGGATATCCGACCACCCAGTCCCGCGAGAAGGACATTTTCAGGTTCATGTTGCTGGCAGGTCCCGTTGCCTGTCTTGTCAATGCCAGCATTGGTGCCAGCAGCCTCTATGCCAGTGGCGTGATCAGTGTTGCCGAATATGGTTACAGCTGGTTTACCTGGTGGGTTGGTGATGCCATTGGCGTGCTGATCGCTGCTCCGCTGATGTTTATCGCTTTTGCGCAACCGCGCTCGCTCTGGTGGGGGCGGCGCAATTCCGTGGCCATGCCGCTGTTGCTGTCTCTGGTGGTGGTGATCAGCCTGTTTGTCTGGGTCAGTCGCTGGGTACTGGAACGTACAGAGCTTGAATTTCGCAAGGTCGCGGGCGAGGCTGTGGAGCACCTGCGCGCCAGTGTGGGCAGTCACCTTGACTCGGTGGCGTCGATCGAGCGCTTTTTTGTCAGTTCATCCCGGGTAACGCGGCCAGAGTTTAAATCCTTTGTCGACAATATGCTGCTGGAAAAACCCGGCATCCAGGGGCTGGGGTGGAATCCGCGGGTTACTCATGCGCAGCGGGCGGACTATGAAGCCCTGGTGCGTGGCGAGGGGTTTCCTGGCTTTGAGATTACCGAGCGTAGCGGTGAGGGCACGCTGGTGCGGGCCGGCACGCGGCCCGATTATGTAGTGGCGACCTATCTGGAGCCTCTGCGTGACAACAGCAAGGCGCTGGGGTTTGATGTGGCGTCGAGCGCCGATCGGCTGGCGGCGCTAAATCGCGCGCGGGATACGGGGCAGGCGGTGGCAACGGCGCCCATAGTGCTGGTGCAGGATAGCGGTCATCAGGCAGGTTTTCTGCTGTTTCATCCGGTTTATCTGGGGCCTGACAAGACGGAGGCGGCTCGCAGACAGAGCCTGACCGGCTATGCGGTCGGTGTATTCCGCGTCGGTGATATTGTCGATGCCGCAGTCAGTGACAGCCTGTCGGCTGAGATCCGGTTGTCGATCAGCGACGCCATGGCAGCACCTGGCAATGCCAATCTCTATGGTGCTGATTATGCGGCGGAGTATGCTGCAGCTCCCTATCGCTGGGCGGCGGACCTGGAGGTTGGCGGGCGGCGCTGGGACCTGCAGTTCTGGCCTTCGGGTGAATTTATATCGGCTCACCGGGGCTGGCAGGCCTGGGGTGTGCTTGTAGCAGGTCTGCTGTTTACCAGTGTGCTGGGTGCCTTTTTAATGGCCATGACGGGGCGGGCGTTCGAGGTGGGCGTACTGGTGCACCGCCGTACGGCGGAGCTCGGCGGTATCCTCAATACGGCGATTGAAACCATCATGACACTGGATGATCGCGGGCGGATTGAATCGGTCAACCCGGCCGGTGAAGCGCTGCTGGGGCAATCGGGCGAGGTGCTGGTCGGACAGCTCATCAGCGAGGTTGTGCCTGAATTCTTTGTCAGTCTGGTCGCCGGGGGGGCGGGGCTGAGAACTCTGTCAGACGCAGGCTGCCGCTGTGATACCTGGGTGCAGCGCCTGGACGGACGCAGGGTTCCGATTGAGCTTGCGCTGAGCCCGCTGGCGGTGGGTGAGCGGATGCGCTACACCCTGATCATTCATGATCTGACCGAGCGCCACAAGGTTAACCGCATGAAAGACGAGTTTATCTCTACTGTCAATCATGAACTCAGGACACCACTCACCTCGATCAAGGGGGCGCTGGGGCTGGTGGTCGGCGGGGTGCTGGACGATCACCCGGACAAAAAGGCCAGCGCCATTGCGTTGTCCTATGACAACTGCCAGCGGCTCGAGGTCCTGATCAACGACCTGCTGGATATTGGCAAGATTCAGTATGCCGAGGCTCAGCTTGAGATTCGGTCCCTGGAGCTCAATGCCCTCATCGACAAGGCGCTGGCGATGAATCAGGGGTATGCGGACAAGTTTGAAGTGCGCTTTCGCGCTGTGCCAGCGCCGGATGAGGCGGCGATTCTGGGGGATGAAAACCGGCTATTGCAGGTGTTGTCGAACCTGCTTTCCAATGCCTGTAAGTACTCGCCGGCCCAGGCTGAGGTTGTGGTCTCGGTAAAACGCGGGCAGAGGGAGTGGCGTATCAGTGTGGCGGATTCGGGGGCGGGTATTCCGGCGGAGTTCCAGGGGCGGGTGTTTGAGCGTTTTACCCAGGCTGATTCATCGGACACGCGCCGCCTTGGCGGCACGGGGCTGGGGCTTGCGATTACGCAGGCGCTGGTCGAGCGCCACGGTGGCCGGATCGGTTTTGACAGCGTGCCAGGGCAGGGCACCGTGTTCCATGTTGACCTGCCTGCTGCCGGCATGAAGGGTGGCGAGGGCGCTGTCGCAGCGGCAGATCGCGTTTGTACCTGAGGTTTTTTGTTGCCTGGGTGCCTTGGCAGACTGTTGAAAATCGACCGGCATGGCCAATACGGCGTTAAAAATCCTCATGTACACCACTTAAACTGCGGTTTTTCTGAGATTTCTGCCTGGTCTTGACTGCTTCGCTGACGCTTTTCAGCACCCTGTTAGCGCTGAATCAGCACCAGCGCACCGAACAGCGGGTTATCCAGGTAGTGAATTTCGTTCGCTTTCATGCGTCTGGGGGTATCGAGGGTGGCGGTGAGCAGGTGGCCGGAGCCCGGGCTGCTGGTGTAGTAAAGGTCCGGGCGCAGATGCAGAAAGCGCCCGCCGTCGATGCTGATATAGCCATCCAGTTCGTAGGCGCCATTGGGCATTAGCTGGCCGCCACGCAGATGCACCGGCCTGCTGCTGTTCGGGTTTTCCACTGGCTGATACCAGGCACCATGAAACAGCGTGCGAAAGCCTTGCTGGCGCGCGAGGCGGTTCTTTTCTGCTGTCAGCACCAGGTTGTTGCCGGGCAGGCGCTGGTAAGGGCCGCTGCCGCCGTTGCCCAGCTCCGCGGCGCCGGCCAGGCGGGGTATGTCCAGGTCGTGCCAGGTCTGCTCTTGCGTCGAGGCGGGATCCTGATTGGCAAAGACCAGTACCTCCACCTTGTAAACGGGGCTTTCTGCCCCGGCGGGCAGGCTGAAAAGGCTGAGCAGTGTTAGTGCCAGGGAGTGCAGTAGCGGGAGCCGGTTTTGGTTGAACGTCATGCAGAAAGCTCGTTTAGAAGGTGTTCGACGGTTTGGGCGCGCAGTTCGGGTGTTGTCATCTCGACGACAAAGCGCAGCTGGCTTGCGCCTTCGAGTTTAAAGCGACGCGGCTGGCTCTGAACCAGGCTGACCAGTTTGTAGGGATCGATACTGGTATCGGGGTTGAATTCAATGCGCCCGCCGCGATCCCCGGCATCCACTTTGGCAATGCCCAGTGAGCTGGCGCGCAGTTTCAGTGCGGTGATGCGGAACAGGCTCTTGACGGGTTCCGGCAGCAGGCCGAAGCGATCAATCATTTCCACCTGCAGCTCATGCAGCTGGGCATCGCTACTGGCGTTGGAGATGCGCTTGTAGAGAATCAGCCGATTGTGCACATCAGGCAGATAATCATCCGGGATCAGTGCCTGCAGGCGCAGGTTGATTTCGGGGCCGTGCTGCAGTGGCGCATCGGGGTTGGGGGTTTTGCCATCACGCATGGACTGAATCGCCTGCTCCAGCATTTCCATATAGAGGGTGAAGCCGACGCTTTGCATCTGGCCGCTCTGATCCTCGCCCAGCAGTTCGCCGGCGCCACGGATTTCCAGGTCGTGGGTGGCCAGGGTGAAGCCGGCACCCAGATCGCTGGCCTGGGCAATGGCTTCCAGCCGCTTGCCGGCGTCGGTGGTCATGTTTGCGGCCGGCGGCGTGAGCAGGTAGGCGTAGGCCTGGTGATGGGAACGCCCGACACGACCGCGCAGCTGGTGCAGCTGCGCCAGGCCGAATTTGTCGGCCCGGTCGATGATAATGGTGTTGGCGTTGGGTATGTCGATGCCGGTTTCAATGATGGTGGTACACACCAGTACATTGTTGCGCTTGTGATAGAAGTCGGTCATGACCTTTTCCAGCTCGCGTTCGCGCAGCTGGCCGTGGCCGATACCAATGCGCGCCTCGGGAACCAGTGCGCGGATCTCGTCGGCCGTTTTCTCGATGGTTTTGACTTCGTTGTGCAGGTAATAGACCTGGCCGCCGCGCAGCAGCTCACGCAGGATGGCCTCCTTGATCATGGGCTTGTCGCTCTCGCGCACGAAGGTCTTTACGGACAGGCGCCGCGCCGGCGCCGTGGCAATAATCGACAGATCGCGCATGCCTGACATGGCCATGTTCAGGGTGCGGGGTATGGGGGTTGCCGTCAGGGTAAGGATATCCACCTGGGCGCGCAGCGACTTGAGCCGCTCTTTCTGCTGTACGCCGAAACGGTGTTCCTCGTCGATGATGACCAGGCCCAGGTCCTTGAACTGGGTGTCGCCCTGCAGCAGCTTGTGAGTGCCAACAATAATGTCGATCTCGCCACTGGCAAGCCTGGCCTGCGCCTGGGTCAGCTGGCTGGCGCTGCGAAAGCGCGAGATCAGCTCGACATTCACCGGCCAGTCGGCAAAGCGGTCGCGGAAGTTATCGTAGTGCTGCTGCGCCAGCAGGGTGGTGGGCACCAGGATGACCACCTGTTTGCTATTCTGTACCGCCAGGAATGCCGCGCGCATGGCGACTTCGGTTTTGCCAAAGCCAACGTCGCCGCACACCAGGCGATCCATCGGCTGGGGTGCGGTCATGTCCTGAACTACCGCCTCGATGGCCAGGGCCTGGTCGGGGGTTTCTTCGAACGGAAAACTGGCGCTGAACTGGCGGTACTCGGCATCCGGCGTGCCAAAGCTGAAGCCCTGGCGGGCGCCGCGTCTGGCGTAGATATCCAGCAGTTCGGCCGCGGTATCGCGTACCTTTTCCGCCGCCTTGCGCTTGGCGCGGCTCCACTGCTCGGTACCCAGGCGGTGCAGTGGTGCCATATCATCGCTGCTGCCGCCGTAACGGCTGATCAGGTGCAGTGCACTGACCGGTACATAGAGCTTGGCGTTGTCGGCGTATTCCAGCGTCAGAAATTCGTTCTGCTGGCCATCCAGTTCGATGCACTGCAGTCCCAGGTAGCGGCCTACGCCATGATCCAGGTGTACCACCGGGGCGCCAATGCGCAGTTCCGACAGGTTCTTGATGATCTGGTCGGCCTGTTCCTTGTCCCGGCTGCGGCGCCGGCGCTGGAATACCTGCTGACCAAACAGCTGGGTTTCGGTGATCAGCTGGCACTGGCCCGGCAGGCTGAGACCCAGTTCCAGCGGATAGACACAGATGCCGTGGCGCGGTTGTTTGCCGGCAAAGTCCTGCCAGCTGTCGATACTGCGAGTCTTGATACCGGCAGCGGCGAAAAGCTCCAGCAGGGATTCCCGTCGTCCGGCGGACTCGGCACAGAACAGAACCGGCTCAGGGTGGCTGTCCAGGAAATCGCTCAGAACCGCCAGAGGCTGGCCTGACTGGGCATTGACCGGGAGCGTTGGCGGTTCTGCGAAGGGACTGTCCTGGCAGCCGCTGCCACTGCCCGCGCTGTCACTGTGCATGACCAGGCGGGGCAGGCGCTTGAGCGCGGCGAAGAGTTCATCGACCCGGGTGAAAACCTCTTCGGGTGCCAGCAGAGGGCGTTCGATGTCATGGCGGCGTTCTTCATAGCGGGCCTGGGCTTCATGCCAGAAGTGATCGGCGGCGGCTTCGAGCCCGGGGTCGCAGATCACCAGAGTGTTGTCCGGCAGGTAGTCGAACAGCGTCATGCAGTGCTCGAAAAACAGTGGCAGGTAATACTCTATGCCGGCTGGTGTCACGCCGTTGCTGACATCCTGGTAGGTCGGGCAGCGGCCGGGGTCGACGTCGAAGCGCTCGCGCCAGCGCTGGCGAAACGCAGTAATGGCGCTGGAGTCGAAGGGGAACTCCTGTGCCGGCAGCAGGCGGACCTGCTCAACCTGCTCGATGGAACGCTGGGTCTCGGGGTCGAAGAGTCGCAGGGTGTCGATTTCATCATCGAACAGATCGATACGGTAGGGCAGGCGACTGCCCATGGGATAGATATCGAGGATGGCACCGCGCTGGGCGAATTCGCCGTGTTCGTAGACTGTTTCGACGGCGCGGTAGCCGGCATCGCTCAGCATCTGGCGGGTTTCGCTGGGGTCCAGTCGTTGTCCGGTGTCCAGCAGCAGGCTGTTGCCGCCAATAAACTGGCGGGGGGCGATGCGCTGCATCAGGGTCGCGGCGGTAACGATCAAAATGCCGCGGCTCAGCTGTGGCAGCCGGTACAGGCTGAGAATGCGCTCGGAAATGATGTCCTGGTGCGGTGAAAAGTTGTCGTAGGGCAGGGTTTCCCAGTCGGGAAAGGACAGCAGCTCAACCGCGGGGTCAAAGAAGGCAATTTCACTGGCCAGGCGTGCTGCAGCATCGCTGTTGGTGGCGATAACCAGGGTTATGCCCTGGTGACGGCGGGCGGCGGTGGCAGCGAGGTACCCCTGAGCGCTGCCTTTTAACTGGCCGATACGCTTGATATCGCCCGCTCCCGCTGGCATCGGATGGTCCAGTTCGAACACGGTTGCTGACTCCTTTGGGGCCCCGGCTGGAAAGCGCCCTATGTTAACGCCTGCGAGGCGAAAAGGGCAGGCTTGCAATGGATCCGCCGGGTTCCATTGTTGCAGTGCGAAAGTAGCAGGCCGGCAAGTTTGCCCCGCTTGACGGAAAAAGGGATAATGCGGCCGCAGCCAATTTCAGCCTTGACGTTATTTTGGAGTTACCTGTGAGCCAAGAACTAGTATTCGCAGACTGGAAAGCGCGAGAAGCGCTGGCAGAGGCCATGGTGCCGTTAATCGGCCGTCTCTACCGCGATCGGAATGTTGAAACCTCTGTATTCGGGCGCCTTGTGCACAAGCGTTCGGTGACCGATATCCTCAAGGCGCACCGTTTTGCGCGTCAGATGATGCAGGATCAGGAAGAACTCAGCGTTCACGATACTTATCCGGTACTGGAAGCCGTCGACAGGCTGGGCGTTGCCAATGCCCACGTAGACGTCGGCAAACTTGTAATCAAGTTCCGGCATGAAGGCAACGGTGATATCGAAGCCTTCCTGAAAAAAGAACTCGATAGCGTTATCGGCGCCCCTGAGCGCGAACCTACCGACGTGGTGCTGTACGGCTTTGGCCGTATCGGCCGCCTGCTGGCGCGCCTGCTGATCGAACGTACCGGCGGAGGGCAGTCCCTGCGTCTGCGTGCCATCGTGGTGCGTCGCGGCAATGCTGAAAACGATCTGGAAAAACGCGCCAGCCTGCTGCGCCGCGACTCCGTGCATGGCTCCTTCAAGGGCACCATTCAGGTTGACGAAGAGAACCAGGCCCTGATCGCCAATGGCAACATGATCAAGGTGATCTTTGCTGATGCGCCCGATACCATCGATTACACCGATTACGGCATCAGCAATGCGCTGCTGATTGACAATACCGGCAAATGGCGCGATGCCGATGGCCTGGGTCTGCACCTGCGAGCCACCGGTGTATCCCGCGTGCTGCTGACGGCGCCCGGCAAGGGTATCAAGAACATCGTCATGGGTGTGAATCACGGCGATATCGTTGACGAAGATCGCATTCTGTCGGCGGCGTCCTGCACCACCAATGCCATTGTGCCGGTACTGAAAAAGATCGACGAGCAGTTCGGCGTACTCAACGGCCACGTTGAAACCGTGCACTCCTACACCAATGACCAGAACCTGATCGACAACTATCACAAGGGTGATCGTCGTGGTCGGGCCGCGGGTCTGAACATGGTGATTTCCGAGACCGGTGCGGCCAAGGCCGTTTCCAAGGCGCTGCCGCAGCTCGAAGGCAAGCTGACCGGCAATGCGATTCGCGTACCGACGCCCAATGTCTCGATGGCTATCCTGAACCTGAACCTGGAAAAGGCAACCAGCAAGGATGAGCTGAACGCCTATCTGCGTGATGCAGCGCTGTTCTCCGAGCTGCAAAAGCAGATCGACTTCAGCACCTCCCCGGAAGCGGTTTCGACGGACTTCGTCGGTTCCCGTGCCGCCGGTGTGGTGGATGGTCTGGCGACTATTGTCGATGACAAGCGCTGCGTACTCTATGTCTGGTACGACAACGAGTTCGGTTACAGCTGCCAGGTATTCCGGATGATGCAGGCCATGGCGCATTGCACCTTGCCGGCATTCCCGCCCAAGTCCATCTGATCCAGCTCCGCAGGATATCAGCTTTGCGCTGATGTCCTGACGGGAAACGCAGGTCACG
>JBFGZM010000111.1:0-9679 GCA_041586815.1 Marinobacterium sp.
ATCATCCTACTGGGACCCTGGTGCCGAGGTCGAGATCGACCTGTTTCCGGAACTGGATCTGCTGCAATGGCTCGGCGAGCAGCGCGAAGCACGCCCCAGGGCCGATATCCGCACCCTGCTGAGTCAGCTAATGCACAAGCGAGTGGTGCAGACCTTCTGCGACCTCTGGGCCTTCGAGGGACCGATCAACCGCTTTGACGGCCCACAGCTGGCCGCTGTAGCTGGCGCCTTTCATCGCTGGGTCATCAAGCCCGCCGGCACCGAAGGCTACCGCACGGCGGAAGTGACTCGCGGGGGCATCGACACCGATGAAGTCTCGTCCAAGACCTTCGAGGCCAAAAAGGCCCCGGGGCTCTACTTTATCGGCGAGTGCCTGGATGTCACCGGCCACCTGGGTGGTCACAACTTCCAGTTCGCCTGGGCCTGTGGCGATGCCGCCGGGCAGTACGTATAGCGCCTGGGTCATTGCCATCAGTCACTTGTTGTTGAATTGTGAATGTCGCCCCGGTGGCCAGGCACCTCGGCCGCCAGAACGATAGCGTTTTTTCTCATCCTGCTGCGCATGAAAGCCCAGCTGCTAAGCTTTCGAGTCTTGGCTGCGGACGGTGTTTATGAACGGCAGCCCTGTCCGAATACAGTCCGATAAAGACACCCGGCAAGGGGGAGGGAATCAGCATGAGCATCAAGATCGTAACCATCTGCGGCAGCGTGCGACCTGGCAACTACACCGCCATGGCGCTGGAGCTGGCCATCGACGAGCTGAGAAAAACGCCTGGCGTCGAGGTGACGCCCATCCGGCTCGAGACCCTGGACCTGCCGCTGCCGGGAATGCCGGCGAAAAAACCTGCAGCCATCGAGCAGTTCCAGCAAACGGTCGCCTCCGCCACCGGCGTGTTGCTGGCGTCCCCCGAATACCACGGCGGTATCAGCAGCCCGATGAAGCTGGCGATCGACAACCTGGGTTTTCCGAGCGTACTGGGGGACAAGCCCGTGTCCATCCTGGGTGTAGCCGCAGGCGTGATCGGTGCGATCAAGTCCACCGAGCAGCTGCGCGCCATCTGCGCTCACGTTGGCGCCATGCCCTTGCCGCTGGCGGTATCCATCGCCCGGGTACAGCAGCAGTTCGACAGCAACGGCAACTGCCAGGATGCGGCCACCGAGAAATACATCCGGCGATCCGCCAGCAACCTGATCGATTACATCAACCACGCCATCTGCCCGAAAATCAGCCTGGAGGCGATACTGCGTGAGCAGGAAGAAGCCTGACGCAGGCCGCTGCTGTCAGGGCCAGCGGGCGGTGCCTGCAAACGCCAGAAACGCTTCGATTTCGTCCAGGTTTTCACTGTTGTTCCACTCAAAACCGACCGAGCGTTGTGCCGGCACATCCTGCAAGGGCCGCTTGACGATCCCGGGGGCACTGTAGTGCTGCGGCACGATCGAGAACCCGACCCCGGCCTCAACCAGTTTGAGCGCCCGTTCATCCTGGTTGGTAACATAGGCGACGTTCAGGCGCAGGTTGCCCGCGTCGACCAGGCGTTGCAGCACTCTGCGGTACTCGCAGTGTGAGCGGGCAACAAAGGGTTCGTTCTCCAGGTCTGTCAGGCTGACGGAAGGGGACTGGCTGAGGGGGTGTTCCATGGGCAGCGCCACGACATAGGCTTCCGTGAACAATGCTTGGGAGTGGCTGAAGTATCGGCTGCCGGCAGCTGTCTCCGGTAACAGTGTCAGCGCCATGTCGATACGGCCCTGCTGGGCCAGTCGCTCCATCTCCACGTCCGTGGCATCGAACACCGTCAGGCGCAGGCCGGGGTTCTCGCGGCGGTACTGCTCGACAAGCCTGGCAACCCGGGCAATCGACATTGTGTTAACCACCCCAAGTCGCAGTGTACGCTGCTCGTCATGGAGCCTGAGCTCATCCTTGGCCCGTGCACATTCTGCGACGATGCGCTTTGCACGTTTGAGCAGCATTCTGCCGGCCGGCGTCAGCACGACATTGCGCTTGTTGCGGGTAAACAGCCTGGCCCCCATTTCCGTTTCCAGTTTGGATATCGAGGCGGACAGTGCAGGTTGCGATACGAAAGCGCGCTGTGCCCCCCTTGTGAAGCTTTCCAGTTCGGCGGCCGCGAGAAAAAGTCGTAGCTGTTGCAATTCCATATCATAACCTGTGTTTGTTATTGGCATAATTATAATCGATTATATTTATGTTAAGGGTCGCGCTAGGCTGTTTCCAGTGATAAAAACACAGGCGCAGAGGGTGGCGGCTATCGAAGATGCGCCACCCCGGCGGTGGGGCCGGGGATTACCTGGGGTCCGCCAGCGCGCGGCGCTTTGCCTGTAAGGGCTGCCAAATAGGGCCAGCCGCCGTCGCGGCGATCTGGAATCACTTGTCAGCGACATCCAGGCGCAGGGCGGTGCCGCCGCTATTCATTCCGGTGCCCGTGACAAGCAGCAGGTCCAGGCGCTGATTGAACGGGTGGAAACAGTTGGGGCCTGAGGGTATTCATGTGACCCATGTGATTGTGGGTGGTCTGATAGAAAACGCGGCCACTGCACAGGTGTTGCCGGATCTGTATGCAGGCAATGGCGATGGGGAAATTGTCTGGCCGCACGATCTGGCCCAGGTGTACTGGCAGCTTCATATCCCGCATGCCAGCGCCTGGATCTTCGAGCAGGGTGTCCGCCCTTTTGCAGAACCCAGGAAATCATTCAAAGGATACGTCGATGACCAAAACCGTTGATTTCTACTACGACTTCATCAGCCCCGCGTCCTACTTCGCCTGCATGCGCCTGCCCGCACTGTGTGAGCGCATGGGGGCCACGCTGAACTACAAGCCGATGTTGCTGGGCGGTGTATTCAAGGCGATTGGCAATACCGCGCCGGTGACGCTCCCGGCGAAATGGGAGTGGATAAAAAAGGATTTTGAACGCCATGCCTGCTACTACGGCATTTCCTACCAGCTCAATCCGCACTTTATCTTCAGTACCGTCAGCGCCATGCGCGGTGCTTTCTGGGCGCTCTCCAATGGCAGGATAGAGGCCTACAACCAGGCGATGTTTACTGCCGCCTGGGCCCGGGGGAAGGATCTTTCCTCCAAAGCGGTGCTGCACGGCGTACTGAGTGAAGCAGGCTTTGATGTCGATGAGGTGTTGGCAGCGATGGCCGGGCCGAAAAACAAAACGGCCCTGCTGGACGCAACGGCAGCGGCGGTAGAGCGGGGCGTGTTTGGCGCCCCGACAATGATCGTCGATGGTGATCTGATTTTTGGGCAGGACCGCCTTGAGTGGGTCGAAAGAGCACTGGCCTGAGCGAGGGTGACAGGGTGGCCGCGTCATCCAGATTTCGAGCCGCGAGCTTCAAAGGGCTATTCAAGGGACATGCCGGGTATAGATGTGAGCAGCAGAACTGAGCGTTACAGGGTGCTGGGTGCCGGGGTCTTCAACCTGGTACTGACCATGGGGGTTGCCCGTTTCGCATACACGCCGCTGCTGCCCATCATGCAGCAGCAGGCAGGACTGGGCGTGGCAGAAGGCGGCTGGCTGGCAGCTTTCAATTACCTGGGGTACCTGTGTGGCGCCCTCATCGTGGCGTTCATCAGCGATCTGCAGGTAAAGGACCGTCTGTATCGCATGGGCCTGGTGATAGCGGTTGTCACCACGGCAGGCATGGGGCTGACCGACAATGTCTGGCTGTGGTCGCTGTTGCGTTTCCTGGCGGGGGTCAGCTGCGCTTCGGGCATGCTGCTGGGTACCGGTCTGATACTCAACTGGCTGATGCGGCACAAGCACCGCGCTGAGCTTGGTATTCACTTCAGTGGCGCGGGCCTTGGCATGGTGTTGTGCGCAATTGCCGTTGAACTCTTGAGTCGTCATCTGGACTGGAGCCAGCAGTGGTTGATACTGACGCTGATCGGAGGGGTGATTGCGATCCCGGCCTGGGCCTGGCTACCCCCGCCAGAAGCCGGTAGCCAAAGTGCGAAGGTTCAGGTACCGGCGGATAATCCCCCAGGCCCCGTGTTCATGCGCGTCTTCAGTGTTGCGTATTTTTGTGCCGGCGTCGGCTATGTGATCAGTGCCACCTTTATTGTGGCTATCGTTGATCAGCTGCCTGGCATGCAAGGGCAGGGCGTGTGGGTCTTTATGGTAATGGGGCTGGCAGCCACGCCGAGCGCGATCATCTGGGACCTGGTGGCTCGGCGCACCGGCACCCTGAATGCGCTGATCTGTGCCTGTATGCTGCAGATGCTGGGCATAATGCTGCCTGCGTTTGCCCAGGGCCTGTTTTTCACGATGCTCGGTGCGGTGCTCTACGGCGGCACCTTTGTGGGCATCGTCTGCCTGGTGTTAACCATGGCCGGGCAGTACTACCCTGCCCAGCCGGCCAAAATGATGGGGAAGATGACGCTGTCTTTTGGTGCGGCGCAGATTATCGCGCCGGCCATTGCCGGCCTGCTCGCCACTGACAGTGGAAATTACAGTGATGGGCTCTACCTGGCGGCGCTGGTGATGGCCATTGGCAGTGCCCTGTTGCTACTGCTGAAAACCCTGGAATCCGCACCCCGCAACGTCATTGCCCGCTAACACTCAGTGGGCTGACAGTCACGCCCTGGTAGGCCTGAATAATATGCTGAACATTAGCGCCCTTGCCGCGCTGTATGCGTTGATAATGGCTGAGGGTTTTTTCCAGGTAGGCCAAGGCCGTTTTGGTCTGGGCATTGCTGGCCGCTTGCCAGATGTGTTCACCCACGGCGCTGATGCGGGTGCAGCTCTGATCCTTGGTGGCAGGGCTGCAGACCAGCAAGACTTCATAGAAGCGCCGGTTCTCTTCGATCAGGGCTTCTCGCCTGAGACCAAAATTCAGCCTGATCAGCTGTTCTCTGAGGGCAAACTGATGCTGTACCGGGCACAACAGGAAGTCGATGTCTGCAGCGGGGTGCTTGTTAACAATCGCCTCGACCAGCTGCATCGACAGCTCACCGCCGACACCCGCGATAATCACCAGATGCTTTGCAGGATACTGCTGCAGCGGCAGGGCGGCAGCATCGATGCAGTGGATTTGCCAGGCCGGCGATAAAAGAGTGCCCGGTACCGGTTGTGCGCCGGGGGAGGCCTGTGCAAAGAAACGCTGCAGTTTGGCCTCCAGGGTGTGCATCAGCTCAGGCACCTGGTCGACAAAGTGAATGCAGCCTGCGACCCGTCGTGACAGCAACCTGGCGCCCAGCAAGCCGTGGTCACAGCAACAATCCCAGATATGGGCATAGTCTGTTGTGACCATGGCATCGATCTGTGCGAGTCGCTTGCCGAGAGTGATGCTCAATGCCTTTCCTGTCCTGTTCTGTTCTGTTCTGTGGCGAGTCTTCTGCTTTGAACCGAAAAACGCTGCATTGTAGTGGGTTTAGACAATGTGGAGAAGTAAACAGGCGCGGCATTGACCCTAGCCTAGCAGGGCTGCTCGGGCAGCCCGCTCGACGGCCTGATGCCAGGCTGATTCAGTTCTACGGGCGGTGTCTTTATTCTGCCTCCTCGCTCCTTTGCCTTGCCCCTGTACTCACCCTTACCGCGCCAGCGGGAATCCGTTATTATGCCGGCCCTAATCGAGCTTTTAGCCAACAGGAAACTGCCGTGGATATTCAACGCATCAACCCCTGTCCACGCTGGTCGGACGCCACTGTCTACAATGGTATTGCCCATTTTGTCGAGGTGGCCGAAGGCGACACCAGCGCCGATATCACAGGCCAGGCGCAGCAGATCTTTGAGCAGGCCGAGGCATCTCTGGCCAGCGTAGGCAGTGACAAGTCGCGCATTCTGTCGGTGACCATCTATGTTACGGATTTCGCCAATGTCGCGGGGCTGAACGACGCCTGGGAAGCCTGGTTGCCGGCGGGCTGTGCGCCGAGCCGCGCCTGCGTCAAGGCAGAACTGGCGCGTCCTGAGCTGCTGGTGGAAATCGCCTTTGTTGCCGCTGCCGGACAGTAGGCATTTCACTTTCCTTAATCAGACCACCGCCGGAGCCCCCATGCAGGATATTCTGGACGACATCACCGCCGAGCTGCTCGCCCGCGAGGATAGGGGCACCGTGGCGCAGTACATACCGGAACTGGCCACCGTCGACCCGCAGCAGTTTGGTATAAGCGTGGTGCTGGCGGACGGACGCACATTCAGTGCGGGCAGTGCGAGCACGCTGTTCTCGATCCAGAGCATTTCCAAGGTGTTTACCCTCACCATTGCACTGGGGAAGCTGGGGGATGCGGTCTGGTCCCGGGTGGGTCGCGAACCCTCGGGGGATCCGTTCAATTCCATCGTGCAGCTGGAGCACGAGAGCGGCAAACCGCGCAATCCCTTTATCAATGCCGGTGCCATCGCCATTGTGGATGCGATAATGATGGGGCACCAGCCGCGGGAAACCCTGGCGGAAATTCTGCAGTTTGTGCGCTTTATTGCCAACGATTCCAGCATCGGCATCGACGAGACAGTAGCACGCTCGGAACTGAAAACCGGGGACCGCAATGCCTCCCTGGCCCATTTCATGGCTTCCTTCGGCAGGCTCAAGCACCCGGTGGACAAGGTGCTGGGCACCTATTTCCATCATTGCTCCATTTCCATGACCTGTGAGCAGCTCGCCCAGGCGGGGCTGTTTCTGGTGGCCGATGGTGTCAACCCGAGCACCGGCGTGCGGGTGGTGTCGGCGCAGCGGGCGCGGCGTATCAATTCCCTGATGATGATGTGCGGGCATTACGACGGCTCCGGCGAGTTCGCCTACCGTGTAGGCCTGCCGGGCAAAAGCGGTGTTGGTGGCGGTATTCTGGCGATTGCGCCGGGCAAGGGTTCTGTCGCGGTCTGGTCACCGGGGCTGGATCATATCGGCAACAGCAAGCTGGGCACCGAAGCGCTGGAAATGCTGGTACACAGAACCGGCTGGTCGGTGTTCGGACACTGACAGGCAGATTGGAAACCTGCCTGCAGGGCCAATACGCTGTTTAACATCAGCTCCCAGGCATAGGCTGAACGCACTTTGGTGTGGCCCCGGCCGGGGAGGGGCCAGCAAATATTCTGGTCACTCTCAGCATAAGGCGTCCTGCACCCAGCAGGCGCCGACGCCATGGTTATTCCTCTCGTTGCCACCTTGATTCCAAGGCCACTCGTCGTTTCTATCCTCAAACAGCGCTGTTGCCGTGGACTCTGCCAGCCCGCGTCCATGGTCATGTGCGTTGCGCGCGGAACCTGGCCGGGAGCACGAGCCTGTGGCAGATGGAGGCCATCGCGCCAGGCAACTGGAGCGGATGTGCTGAAAACAGGGCACGAAGCGTGCGTGGATCAAATCTGTATTTGTGAAAAATACTGCATCTTTGTTATGTAGTTCGGGAACCCTCCTTCAGTCTGGCAGTCACTTGAACGATCGTTCAATATATCCGAAGGAGAATAACGTGCCAAAACAGCTACCTCTTGCCCTGCTGCTGCTCAGACTGAGTATCTTTTGCGTGTTTCTATTCTGGGCCCTGGACAAGCTGCTCCGCCCTGAACATGCGGCAAAGGTCTTCGATGTGTTCTTTGGCTTGGCCGGGCTGGGGGAAAATGTCTTTTACGTGATTGGCGTGGCTCAGCTTGCCCTGCTGCTGGCCTTTGTGGCGGGGCTGCTGAAAACCTGGACCTACGGCATCATCCTGGCTCTGCACGCCGTTTCGACGCTGGCATCGTTCGGCAATTACCTGCAGCCGTTCGACAACCTGCTGTTCTTCGCGGCCTGGCCGATGCTGGCAGCCTGCGTGGCGCTGTTTCTGCTGCGTGATTACGATACCTGGACGCTCTCGCACAAAGCGGTTGTAGCCACAACCACTGACTAAGGAACACTTCTGCCGGGAATGCCTCTTGCAGTGAGGCAGCCTTGTGCGTCGATAGCTTATCCATGAGCACCCGGACGACATCAGCATCACGCTCCTGTCGTGCGGGCTGTTCTGGCTGCATCGGCACGGACTCACGGGTATCAGCACCGAGCTGATGCACGGTGTCGCCGAATTCACCACCGGTCTCTTTCCATTCGCGGGCTCGGGATGCAGGTCAAGCGCGCAATGGTATCGTGCGAGGGGCTACCTGGGCTGAAGTCGCCATATCGGCGCAGCCACTCCAGCCGGCTCTGGCCGAAATCCTCAATATCCTGCCGGCTTCACTCCCGGCAATCACAGCGGCCAACGCCCAAAAGAGGACATCGAGCAGCGGCTGCTCAACTTTACTGCCCTGGCGCAGTACCTCTGAGCGTCGCTTTCAGGGCGTACTCAGGCCTTCGCCGTATCAGCCACCAGATATTCCTCGATCAGCTCCTTGCAATGTGTGACCAGAGGGGAGCTGTCGCTCGCCCGCAGGCTGAGAACGATGGGGGAGGTGGCGTCCTGTTCCTCCAATGGAATGTAGTTCACATCCTGACGGTGTTGTTGCTGCACAGCGGCGGGCACCAGGGTGACGCCAATACCGGCGGCGACCAGGCCGATGGCGGTCTGCATTTCATTGGTCCACTGCACCACCTCGATGCGCAGTCTGTGGCGGGCAAAAAGCTCCAGTACATGATCGGCGTAGCTTGGGCGCGGGTTACCGGGGTAAAGCACGAAGGACTCCCGGGCCAGGTCCGCAAGGCTGACGGTCTTGCCCACCAGCGGGTGCCCGGCGGGAAGGGCGGCAACCAGCGGGTCGGCGGTGAGCACCTGCTGCTGTATGGCAGGGTCGGCAATATGGATACGGCCAAAGCCGATATCGATGCGTCCGGCCTTGAGCGCCTCGACCTGCTGCACGGTGGTCATCTCGCTCAGGCCCAGTTCAATACCCTCATCGCCGCGCAGGCGCCCAATCAGCTGGGGCAGCACACCATAAAGGGTAGAAGGCGCAAAGCCGATGCCCATCCAGCGCTTGCGGCCCTGGCCAATGCGCTGGGTATTGTTGCAAACCTTGTCGAGCTGCTCCAGCAGGGCGCTGGAATGCTCGTGGAAGAAGCGTCCCGCTTCGGTAAGACGCAGAGGGCGCGTGCGTTCGATGAGGGTGACTCCGAGTTCCTCTTCGAGCTGCTGGATCTGGCGGCTGAGCGGTGGCTGGGCGATATGCAGCATTTCGGCGGCGCGGGTGAAATTGAGCGTTTGAGCCAGTGCCTGGAAGTAACGCAGGTGACGCAGTTCCATTGAACCTCCGTGACCGTGAGTGTCATTAATAATACCTCCTGAGTATAGTACCAGACAAATTCAATATTGGAGTTGCTCGTTCTTTCAGTTCAGTATCGGTTTCAGCACGTACAGAACCGAGTAGGTATTGAAATGATTTTGAGCGCGATCGAGTCGGTTGAAGCAATCATTGTAGATCTGCCAACCATACGGCCGCACCAGCTGGCCATGCACACCATGCAGCATCAGACCCTGGTCATCGTGCGCATCCGCTGTGCCGACGGTATTGAAGGCATCGGCGAGGCCACCACCATTGGCGGTCTGGCCTACGGCAATGAAAGCCCGGATAGCATGAAAACCAATATCGACCGCTTCTTTGCACCGTTGCTGGTCGGACAGGATGCCAGCAACGTCAATGCGGCCATGCAGCGGCTGGATCTCACCATCAAGGGCAATACCTTCGCCAAATCCGGTATCGAAACCGCCTTGCTGGATGCCCAGGGCAAGCGCCTGGGGCTGCCGGTGAGCGAGCTGCTGGGGGG
>JBFGZM010000112.1:0-9633 GCA_041586815.1 Marinobacterium sp.
CGGTCGATACCGATACGTTCGACTTCGTCCGGAGCATCCCGCAGGCCGGCGGTGTCGATAATGTGCAGCGGCATGCCGTCTATATGGATATGTTCGCGCAGCACATCCCGGGTGGTGCCGGCGATGTCCGTAACAATGGCGGTTTCACGCCCTGCCAAGGCGTTCAGCAGGCTGGATTTTCCGGCATTGGGGCGCCCGGCGATCACTACGCTCATGCCCTCGCGCAGCAGACTGCCCTGGCGGGCTTCACCCTGTACGGCTTCCAGCTGGCTCATAATGCCGCGCAGATCTCCCAGTACCTTGCCGTCAGCCAGGAAGTCGATCTCTTCTTCCGGGAAATCGATCGCGGCTTCAACATAGATGCGCAGCTGAATCAGCGCTTCAACCAGACTGTGGATGCGGCGGGAGAATTCGCCTTGCAAGGAGCGCAGCGCACTCTGGGCAGCCTGCACGGAACTGGCATCGATCAGGTCGGCAATAGCCTCGGCCTGGGCCAGATCCAGCTTGTCGTTCAGGAAGGCCCGCTCTGAAAATTCGCCTGGCTTTGCAAGGCGTGCACCAAGAGTAAGTACTCGCTTTAACAAAAAATCCATCACTACCGGGCCGCCGTGTCCCTGCAGCTCCAGCACGTCTTCACCGGTAAAGGAATTGGGTCCTGGAAAGTAGAGCGCGATGCCCTGGTCGATCTCCTGGCCTTCGCCGTCGTGGAAGGCGCCGTAGTGGGCATGGCGTGGCTCGGGGGTCAGGCCGAGGATTGTCTGGGCAATAGCGCCGGCCTTGCGGCCCGAGACGCGGATGATACCAACGCCGCCACGACCGGGTGCGGTGGCCTGCGCTGCGATGGTGTCCTGATTGATTGGAGTCATGGTAAACAACGTCGAGTTAGTTGTAGGGCGCCTTGTGCAAAGCAAAACATATTACGAGTATTTGTGCAGCCAGGCTGAGCGTGCTGCGTCCGGGTGCAGGCCTCCTGAACATAAAAAAGGCTCCCGAAGGAGCCTTTCTTGATGCAGCCCTTATCAGCTGCTGGCTTTGGCTTCTTTCTTGCCGCCGCCTTCGATCTGCTTGTTGATCACGTACTGCTGTGCGATCGACAGGATGTTGTTGACCACCCAGTACAGCGTCAGACCGGCGGGGAACCACAGGAAAAAGAAGGTGAAGACGATCGGTAGCATCTTCATGATCTTGGCCTGCATGGGGTCCGGCGGAGACGGGTTGAGCGACTGCTGGATGAACATGCTAACGCCCATCAGGATCGGCAGGATGAAGTACGGATCCTTGACGGAGAGGTCAGCCAGATAGAGGAAGTCAGCCTGGCGCAGCTCGACCGACTCCATCAGCACCCAGTACAGGGCGATGAAGATCGGCATTTGCGCGAGCATGGGCAGGCAGCCACCCAGCGGGTTGATCTTCTCTTTCTTGTAGAGCGCCATCATTTCCTGGGACATCTTCTGGCGATCATCGCCATAGAGTTCCTTCAGACGCTGCATTTCCGGGCCAAACTTGCGCATGTTGGCCATGGATTTGAACGCCTTGGCGTTGAGCTGGAACAGGGCCGCCTTGACCAGGATGGTGATGCCGATGATAGACAGGCCCCAGTTGCCCAGCAGACCATGGATCCAGGTCAGCAGCATGTGCAACGGAGAGGCGATCCACCAGAGCCAGCCGTAATCGACGGTCAGCTGCAGGTCTTCCTGGGCAGCTGACAGCTGCTCCTGGTCCTTGGGACCGGCAAAGAAGGTGGCTTTAACGCTCTGCTGCTGTCCAGGGGCTACGGTTACGGCAGGGGATACAAAGCCTGCGATGTAGTTGCCATTCTGCTTGCGAGTGCTGTAGGTGTATTCGGCTCCGGGCGCCGGGATCCAGGCACTGATGAAGTAGTGTTGTACCATGGCGACCCAGCCATCGGCGGAGCGCTGTTTGAAGGCGCCGTCATCAATGTCGTCAAAATCGTACTTCTGGTAGTTGTTCTCGCTGGTGGAGAAGATCGGACCCAGGTACGACTGCATGCCCATATCGGTGGTGGCGGCAGGATCTTCACTGCGGTCACGCTTGATCTGGCCAAACAGGTTGGCGGTCCAGCTTTGCTGGCTCTGGTTGTCGATCAGGTATTCCAGGCCAATCTGGTAAGAACCCTTGGTGAAGCTGTAACGCTTGGTCACCTTGACGCCGTTGGCATCGGTGAAGTTCAGGTCCACGTTAAGGGTTTGGGCATCAGCCAGATCAAACTCGGATCCTTCAATGCTGTAAACCGGCCGGCCGGTTGTGGCAGCGTCAGGGCCATTGGCGCCGACGAGTCCACTCTGGGCTACGTAGGTACGGTTGGCGGTCTGCTCAAGCAGGACAAAGGAGGCATCGGAGTCGATCGTCGCCTTGTACTGGGGCAGTGCAACCTGAATGATGTCGCCACCGGTGGTGTCAACCAGTACGTCCAGTACATCGGTCTTGATGTTGATCAGACGGGATGTGGCAGTGGCGGCAGAGGTTTGGGTACCGGCAGCAGCGGGCAGCTCTGCGCTCTGTGCGGGGGCTGCAGCGTCCGGGGTCGGCAGTTCGTCGCCGGCGGGGCTACTGTAAGCCGAAACAGATGTCTGGTTTGCGGGAGCGACGGGCTTTGACCCGTAATCTTCGTTCCACTGCAGCACCAGCACATAGGAAATCAGTGCAAGGGCGGCAAATAATATGACTCGCTTTACATCCATGGCGTAAGGACCACTATCTCTGCGGGTTAGCTTTTTTTGCCTTGTGCTTCAGCCGTGACCAGCATTTTTTCATGAGCTGGTGCACTTCTTCAGGTTCAAGCTCATCCAGGCCTTTGCGTGCCAGAATTACGAGATCAACCGGGGGAAGATGGTGCTGATTGAGGCGAAATGACTCGCGAATGATACGTCGAATGCGGTTGCGATTCACAGCACGACGAACATTTTTTTTGGAGATGACAAACCCGATACGGGGGTGATCGAGCTCGTTGAAGCTGGCAAGTATCAATATGGGCTGGTCAGGGACTTTCAGGGAGACTTTGTCAAAAACCTTCTGAAAGCCCTCGCCAGTCAGGATTCTGAGCTGACGAGGATATTCGAATCCGGCCATCCACTGCTACCAGATCATAAGCGCTGAGTGCATCAAGCACTCAGGCACTTACGGCCTTTAGCACGACGACGGTTCAGTACCAGGCGACCATTCTTGGTAGCCATGCGAGCACGGAAACCGTGGCTGCGCTTACGTTTCAGTACGCTGGGTTGAAATGTTCTTTTCATCGGTTCAGTCCTACTCACTCAGTCCTGACTAACATCACGAGGAGTGTTAGAAGACTGGAAAAAATCACGGGTAAAAATCAGACGCGACACTATAGGGTAAAAGCACAGCTTTGGCAACGACTAGTTTGAACACAAACCATACAAGTTTGCGCCGCCCCCGGGTTCGCAATTTCGCAGGTGCGAGGTCTGGATCTTCTATATGTAAAGGTGCAGGTGAAGCTTGTGAGGGGCCAGGCACACCTGCCTGTCGGGTCTGCCTGGTACCTCTGTGGATGGCTGTGAGTCAGGATTCCAAGGCTGTGGTCAGTTTCTGTTGATAATCAGTTAATCTATAAACAAAACAAAAAGATACTGTGTATATAACCTGTTTTATAAGCTGTCATTAAGTGTACAAATAGCCCTCTTTGGTACAACACGGGCAGTTCCAGGGCTGTTTTTGCCCGTTATGGAGTGGAAACGACCGGCTTTGCAAATAAGTTTTCAACACTGTGGATAAGTTTCTTTTTACCCGCTAGAATCACCCGCTATACGTTGCTAGTGATAGCGTTAGACCGCGCCACAGGAGAGTCAATGTCCACCGAGCTTTGGGAACAGTGCTTGAGGAGTCTGCAGGAGGAGTTCCCGGCTCAGCAGTACAACACCTGGATCCGGCCTTTGCGGGCGGAGCAAGGGCGTGACAGTCTGCTGGTTCTCATGGCGCCGAACCGCTTTGTGCGTGACTGGGTCAACGATCGCTTTCTCAGCCGTATTCGCCAGGTGGTATGTGATGTGACCGGCGATATCAGTGCCGATGTGCGTCTTGAGGTTGCCCAGCACGGTGGCGGTGCACTGCGTTCCCCTGCCCGCCCGGCCATGGCACCTCTGCGCACCCGCCCGGCGGCACCGCCGCGGGATCCGGCTCCGGCCTATAACAGTGCACCGGCCGCGCAGCCTGCGCAGCAGCGTTACAACGCTGCGCCCCAGGAACCGGAATATGAGCCCGAGGCTGTGCCCGCGGTGCCTGAACCGCAGCTGGAGCTGGACATGGCGCCTGCAGAGCCCGTGTTCTCCACCATGAGTCCGCGCCAGGAGCGCAACAAGGTGGTTGACGTCGAAGGCGGTGTGCGTCACCAGTCTAATCTCAACCCGTCCTTCACCTTCCAGTCCTTCGTGGGCGGCAAGTCGAACCAGCTGGCGCTGGCGGCGGCACAGCAGGTGGCGGACAATCCGGGCGGCTCCTACAATCCGCTGTTTATATATGGTGGCGTCGGCCTGGGTAAAACGCATTTGATGCATGCCGTGGGCGCTGAAATGCTCAAGCGCAACCCGAATGCCCGAATTGTGTACCTTCATTCCGAACGCTTTGTCGCCGACATGGTGAAAGCGTTGCAGTTGAACGCGATCAATGATTTCAAGCGCTATTACCGCTCTGTTGATGCGCTGCTGATCGATGATATTCAGTTCTTCGCCGGCAAGGAGCGCTCCCAGGAAGAGTTTTTCCATACCTTTAATGCCCTGCTTGAAGGTGGTCAGCAGATGATTCTGACCAGCGACCGCTATCCCAAGGAAATCAATGGTGTTGAAGAGCGTCTGAAATCACGCTTTGGCTGGGGTCTGACGGTGGCCATTGAGCCGCCAGAGCTGGAAACCCGCGTGGCCATCGTGATGAAGAAGGCTGAAGAGGCCAAGATTATCCTGCCCGATGATGCCGCCTTCTTTCTGGCGCAGAAAATTCGCTCCAACGTGCGTGAACTGGAAGGTGCTCTCAAGCGGGTCATTGCCAATGCGCATTTTACCGGCAGCGTGATCAGCACGCCCTTCATTAAAGAGTCGCTGAAAGACCTGCTGGCTTTGCAGGACAAACAAGTTAGTATTGATAATATTCAGCGGGTTGTAGCCGATTACTACAAGATTAAAGTGTCCGATCTGCTTTCCAAGCGCCGCAGCCGGTCTATTGCCCGGCCCCGGCAGGTCGCGATGAGCTTGTCGAAGGAACTGACTAACCACAGTCTGCCAGAAATCGGCAATGCGTTTGGGGGTCGTGATCATACTACCGTGTTGCATGCCTGTCGCAAGATCAAGGAGCTCCGGGAAATTGATACGGACATCAGAGAAGATTATCAGAACCTGCTGCGTCATCTGACGGCGTAGTTATCGGATCGGAACAAGGTAGATCACCATGAGATTCGTCATATCGCGCGAAGCGTTAATCAAACCCCTGCAGCTGGTCGCCGGTGTCGTCGAACGTCGTCAGACTTTGCCGGTACTGTCCAATATCCTGCTGGTGGCCGAAGGGGATCAGCTGTCCATGACCGGGACGGATCTCGAAGTCGAGCTCGTGGGTCGTGTGACGCTGGATGAACCGGCGGAGGCCGGCTCCGTGACGGTGCCTGCCCGCAAGCTGATGGATATCTGCAAGTCACTGCCGGACGATGCCCGTATCGAACTGGCCCTCAGCGGTCAGAAAATGGTGATCAAGGCCGGGCGCAGCCGTTTCAGCCTGTCGACCCTGCCGGCGGCGGAATTCCCGAATGTGGAAGACAGCCCCCAGGCGCTGGATCTGAACCTGACCCAGGGGCATCTGCGCCACCTGATCGATCAGACCGGCTTTTCCATGGCACAGCAGGATGTCCGTTATTATCTCAACGGCATGCTGCTGGAAGTCGCCAATGGCCAGCTGCGCGCTGTATCCACGGACGGACATCGCCTGGCGACCTGTATTGCCGACGTGGTGGCCGATACCGACAGCAGTCATCAGATCATCGTGCCGCGCAAGGGTATCCTTGAGCTGGCCCGCCTGCTGCAAAACGGTGAAGACGGAGTGAGGCTGCTGATCGGTGCCAACCACATCCGTGCCCATGTGGGTGACTTTATTTTTACGTCCAAGCTGGTTGACGGCAAGTTTCCGGATTATCAGCGCGTGATACCGCGCAATGGCAACAAATACATGCTGGGTGACCGTCAGGTATTGCGTCAGGTGCTGAGCCGTATCGCTATCCTGTCGAACGAGAAGTACCGTGGCGTCCGCCTGCTGCTGACCAGCGGTTTCCTCCAGGTCATGGCCAACAACCCCGAACAGGAAGAAGCCGAAGAAACCGTGGCGGTGGATTACGATGGCGAGTCGCTGGAAATCGGTTTCAACGTCAACTACCTGCTCGACAGCCTGTCGATCCTGAATTCGGAAACGGTGCGTTTCACTCTGTCCGATGCCAACAGCAGTGCGCTGATCGAGGGTGTCGACGAGAGCGACAGTCTCTATGTCGTGATGCCGATGAGAATGTGATCAGCGGTTACTCGAAAGCCGGGCCTCTGTGCCCGGCTGAATCTTTCTTATGCCGATAAAAAGCCTCCATGTTCAGCATGTCCGCAATCTGTCGGATGTGCGAATTGCTCCGTCGCCACGGATCAATATCATCAGTGGCGCCAATGGCAGTGGCAAAACAAGCCTGCTGGAAGCCCTGCACTTCTTGGGGCTGACCCGTTCCTTTCGTACCAGCCAGTTCCGGCATCTTTTGCAAAGTGGCGCAGACAATTGCCTGGTGTTTGCCCAGATTGATCCTGCCGGCAGCGGCGAGACGCAGCCGCTTGGCGTGGAGCGGCGTACCGACGGCGATGTGCGTATCCGTCATGCCGGTCAGACGCTAGGGTTGTCCGAGCTGGCTCAGCTGCTGCCGCTGCAGGTGATTGACTCCGACACCTTCCAGTTGCTCGAAGGCAGCCCCGGCGTGCGCCGCCAGTTTATCGACTGGGGCGTCTTTCATGCCGACCGCAGTTTTATCCAGTTGTGGCGAGGCTTCCGGCGCATATTGAAACAGCGAAACTCGCTGCTGAAATGTGGTAAAATCGACCACCGGCTGCGGCGTGTCTGGGACAGGGAATTTGTCACCTATGCCGAGCAGATGACGGCGCTTCGGGCACACTATATTGAACTGTTAAAACCCGATTTTGAAACCACCCTCAGTCGTTTGCTGGGGGGGGTACCGGTGGATCTCAAGTTCAGCCCGGGCTGGGATCGCAAGACCCCGCTGGATGAGTTGCTGGAAGAGGGTCTGGCGCGTGATCTGAAACAGGGCTTTACCGGCAGCGGCCCGCAGCGGGCTGATCTGCGGGTGCGTACCGATGGACAAAGTGCCGCGGAGCGATTGTCTCGCGGACAGAAAAAACTGGTGGTCAGTGCGCTGAAACTGGCCCAGGGCGCCCTGTTCTATCGCTTGAATAACCGCCCCTGTATTTATCTGATCGACGATTTGCCGTCGGAACTGGACGAGCAGCACTGCCGCCTGTTTTGCCAGTTCCTGGAGGAGACCTCCAATCAGTGTTTTATTACCTGTGTCGACCCCGGTGCACTTGGCGGGTTCTGGCTCCCCGAAACCTCGGTCAGTCGTTTTCGGGTTGAAGCTGGGGCGCTGTCGAACGCCGATTGATATACATCGGATCCGTTGCTGCCATGCCGGAACCCCGATGCCGCGAAGGCATCATCATTGGCCTCGAGCTGATGAGCCCCCTGGTGTCAGGGGATTTCGCAGAATTCCGTCCGTTATTGCGGGCGACATTGAGCAGGTCCGGACGATCTGTTTGATTGCCAGGTTAACAGGAGATATTTGATGAGCGACGAAAACCAGAGCTATAACTCCTCGAGCATCAAGGTCCTCAAGGGCCTTGATGCCGTGCGCAAGCGCCCTGGCATGTATATCGGCGATACCGACGACGGTACCGGTCTGCATCACATGGTGTTCGAGCTGGTCGATAACTCGATCGACGAAGCTCTTGCGGGTCATTGCTCCGAAATCCGCGTGGTGATTCACCCGGATGAAAGCGTCAGCGTTGGCGATAACGGTCGCGGTATCCCGACCGAGCTGCATGAAGAAGAAGGCGTCTCCGCGGCCGAGGTCATCATGACCGTGCTGCACGCTGGCGGCAAGTTCGATGACAACAGCTACAAGGTGTCCGGTGGCCTGCATGGCGTGGGTGTCTCGGTGGTAAATGCGCTGTCCAGCGAACTCAAACTCACCATCCGTCGCGCGGGCCAGGTGTTCGAACAGACTTATCACGACGGTGTGCCTGAAGAGCCGCTAAAGGTTGTGGGTGAAACCAGCAATACCGGTACCAGTGTGCGATTCAAGCCGTCGCCCGCCACGTTCACCCACATCCTGTTTCAGTACGACATTCTGGCCAAGCGCCTGCGCGAGCTGTCCTTCCTGAACTCCGGCGTGCGTATTGTATTGCGCGACGAGCGCAGCGCCCGTGAAGATATCTACGAGTACGATGGTGGTCTGGGGGCTTTTGTGGCCTACCTCAACCAGAACAAGAGCGCGGTCAACAAGGTCTTTCATTTCAATGCCATGCACGAAAACGGTGTGGGTGTTGAGGTGGCATTACAGTGGAACGACACCTTCCAGGAAAACATCTACTGCTTTACCAACAACATTCCGCAGCGCGACGGCGGCACCCATCTGTCGGGCTTTCGTACTGCCCTGACCCGTTGTCTGAATAATTACATCGAAGCAGAAAGCCTCAACAAGGGCAGCAAGGTCGCCACCACCGGTGACGACAGCCGCGAAGGACTGACAGCCATCGTGTCGGTGAAGGTTCCGGATCCCAAGTTTTCGTCCCAGACCAAGGACAAGCTGGTTTCATCCGAGGTGAAGACCTCCGTGGAGCAGATGATGGGGCAGGAATTCAGCTCCTACCTGCAGGAAAGCCCGCAGGAAGCCAAGGCTATCGTCTCCAAGATGATCGACGCCGCCCGTGCCCGTGAAGCGGCCCGCAAGGCCCGCGAAATGACCCGCCGCAAGGGGGTGCTCGATGTGGCGGGCCTGCCGGGCAAGCTGGCGGATTGCCAGCAGAAGGACCCTGCGCTGTCCGAACTCTACCTGGTGGAGGGTGACTCCGCCGGCGGCTCTGCCAAGCAGGGCCGCGACCGTCGCAACCAGGCCATCCTTCCCCTCAAGGGCAAGATTCTTAACGTCGAGAAGGCGCGCTTCGACAAGATGCTGTCCTCGGTTGAAGTCGGCACCCTGATCACGGCCCTGGGCTGTGGTATCGGGCGCGAGGAGTTCAACCCGGACAAGCTGCGTTACCACCACATCATCATCATGACCGACGCCGACGTCGACGGCTCGCACATCCGTACCCTGCTGCTGACCTTCTTTTTCCGGCAGATGCCGATCCTGTTCGAACGCGGCCACATCTACATTGCCCAGCCGCCGTTGTACAAGATCAAGAAAGGCAAGCAGGAACAGTATCTCAAAGATGACGACGCGCTGGAAAACTACCTGCTGCAGGGCGCACTCGATGGCACCAGTTTCCACGTCAATGAAGAGGCACCGGCACTCAGTGGCGCATCACTGGAAACCCTGGTCAACGAGTACCGTACCGTCGACAAGCTGATCAACCG
>JBFGZM010000113.1:0-9611 GCA_041586815.1 Marinobacterium sp.
GGGATTTGCACGCAGTGCGTTGATCCGGGACAGCTACGGGGTGCAATCACAGGCAGGACAAGTTAGCGCTGCATTACACCTGTTCGGGTTGGGGGGCAGATGTCGGGCACCGCCCAACCCATGCGGATTGCCCGATTCGGTAGCGGAGTCCGGATGGGTCAGGGGGCGACTAGGCGGCAAGGGGCGAGAGGGGCTCTGTAGTGCGCATCAGCCCCCATACTGCCCAATCACGGCTGGCGCATGTCGGTGCGGTGCAGCTCCAGACCGTTATCCTTGCACAGGCGGTAGTTGCTGCGACTGGCCGCGAGAATGGCCTCGTCCTGAACCACGATTTCGACCACGCGCTTGAACTGCAGCGCTTCGGGTGGCAGCTCCAGCCCAAGGTTGACGTAGACATCGCGGTGAGCCGGCAGCTCGTCACCCCAGCCGATGGTGATCGGCGCTTCGGGCGTTGTACCCTGCAGCGCATGGGGCACGAAACTGTCCGCTCGCCAGGACCAGAGCTGTTCGTCGAGCCGGCCGGCGCGAATTTCATCCGGCACCCGCACAAACACCTGCAGCCCGAGGCCGAGAATTTTCTCGCTCAGACGGCAGAAAAACTGCTGGCGGGCGTCCTCGTCGGACGCCCCCAGGATGTAGAAGTCAGCGCGGCTGTTAGTGCTCATGCTCGCTGTCTTCGATCTGGTCCAGCAGGTACTGGCTCAGCAGCGGCACGCAGCGACCGGATGCGCCCTTGTCCTTGCCCTTGCTGTTCCATGCCACGCCTGCGATATCCAGGTGCGCCCAGCGCAGGTTCTTGGTGAAGCGGGACAGGAAGCAGGCGGCGGTGATGGTGCCACCGGCCGGGCCACCGATATTGGCGATGTCGGCAAAGTTGGAGTCCAGCTGTTCCTGGTACTCGTCCCACAGCGGCAGGCGCCAGGCGCGGTCGGCGGCGAACTCGCCGGCTTCCAGCAACTCGTTGGCAAGAGCATCGTCGTTGGCCAGCAGTCCCGATGCCTGGTGGCCCAGGGCCACGATGCAGGCGCCGGTCAGGGTGGCAATATCCACGACCGTTTTGGGCTTGAAGCGCTCGGAATAGGTCAAAGCATCGCACAGCACCAGGCGGCCTTCGGCATCGGTGTTCAGGACTTCAACCGTCTGCCCCGACATGGTGGTGATGACATCGCCAGGCTTGGTGGCGCGGCCGCTGGGCATGTTCTCGGCGGCGGCAATGATGCCCACCACGTTGATCGGCAACGCCATTTCGGCCACTGCGCTCATTGTGCCAAGCACGCTGGCGGCACCGCACATGTCGAACTTCATTTCATCCATGCCGGCACCGGGCTTGAGGCTGATGCCGCCGGTGTCGAAGGTGATGCCTTTGCCCACCAGGGCATAGGGCTGCGCATCGGGGTCGGTGGCACCCTTGTATTCCATCACGATCAGTTTGGACGGCTGATCACTGCCGTGGCCCACCGACAGCAGCGAGTGCATACCGAGCTTTTCCATTTCCGACTCGTCCAGCACCTGGGTGCTGATGCTGTCGTATTCATCGCCCAGGCGAATCGCCTGCTGGGCCAGGTAGGTGGGGGTGCAGATGTTGCCCGGCAGGTTGCCGACATCCCGCGCCACCGAGACACCGTTGGCAATGGCGACGCCGTCGACCAGGGCGTGTTCGCCGGTTTCGACATCGTCGTCGGCCAGCAGAATGTGCAGGTGGTCCAGGGCAAGCGGTTCGGCCTTCTTGCTGCGGGTTTCATCGTACTGGTAGAGCTCGGCGGTGCCCCACTCAACCAGCTGGCGGGTCTGGCGGTAGAGGTCGTTCTGCTGGGTCGCAGGAACGTCCAGGGCAAAGATCACGCTGCTGGCGCGGATGCTCTTGATGCTGGCAAAGGCAGCCTTGACCAGCTTGCGATAGCTGCGCTCGCTGCGTTCGTCGCTCTTGCCCAGGCCCAGCAGCAGCACGCGCTTGGCGGTAACACCCGGTACCCGATGCAACAGCAGGCTTTCGGCCAGCTTGCCCTGAATGTCGCCACCGCCGAGGATGTCGGTCAGGTAGCCGTTGCTGGCGCTGTCCAGGCTGGCGGCAGCGGGTGTCAGGACGGTGTCGGCTTCGACACCGACGATCAGCAGTTCCGTTTCCAGCGCCGCGATGGCGCCGCTTACAATCTCGAAATCCATGATGGCTCCAAACAAGACTTTAAAGTCGTATTTATGGATAATGCCGCAGCACTCCAAAGTGCATTGCACTATAAACTATTTAAAACTATTTGAATTCATTGAACTTGGGAACCGCTGACCTATTTGCAGGCGGAGTCCGCCACAGCCATGCTGTTACGCCAGATCGCGCAAGCCCTGGCAGGCGTCGACTCTCGTCAGAACGGCAGTGGTTTCTGTCACCACAGGGTAGAGCGTCTTGATCGTTTTCCGATACCTGACCCGCGAAGTACTGATCAGCACGGCTGCGGTAAGCACAATCCTGCTGCTGATCATTGTCAGCGGCCGCTTTATCAAGTACCTCGGCGATGCGGCAGCGGGCAAGCTGGCGCCTGAGCTGCTGAGCCAGATGCTGCTGTATCGTTTGCCGGGCTTTCTGGAACTGATCCTGCCGCTGGGGCTGTTCCTGGGTGTGCTGCTGGCCTTTGGGCGCCTGTACCTGGAAAGTGAAATGGTGGTATTGCGGGCCTGTGGCATGAGCCAGAAGCGCCTCGTGCTCTATGCCATGGGGCCGGCGACGCTGGTGGCACTGCTGGTGGGATTTCTGAGCATGCAGCTGTCGCCGCTGGGGGTCCAGCGTACGGCGGATCTGTATCTGCAGCAGGACAATGTCAACGCCTTCGATACTCTGGTGCCGGGGCGCTTTCAGCCGCTGCCGGGCGGTAACCGAGTAACCTACACCGAATCGCTGGATGCTGAAGCCGGCGGTCTGGAGCGGCTGTTCATTTCGGACAGCACCGAAGGCGGTGCGCCGGTGGTGGTGCTGGCTGATCGCGGCTATCGCTACGACACCAAGGACAACGGGCGCTTCCTGGTCTTGCTGGACGGTGTGCGCTATGAAGGCGTACCGGGCGATGCCAGCTACCGTCGCATCGAATATGGCGAGTACGGTGTCCGGTTGCCGGATACCGGCGACCTGGGGCGGCCAGCCGACCTGGAGGCAACGCCGACGCTGGCGCTGTTAAGTGATGGCAGCAACGCGGCCATGGCGCAGTTTCACTGGCGATTGAGCCTGCCGGTGCTGGCCCTGGTGGTGACGCTGCTGGCGGTGCCCATGAGCCGGACCAACCCGCGCCAGGGCCGCTTTGCCAAGCTGATACCCTCCATCCTGCTGTACCTGCTTTACCTGACGCTGCTGGGCGCCGCGCGCGGTGCGGTGGAGGATGGCGATGCGCCGGGCCTGAGTTTGTGGCTGGTGCACGCAGGCTTCCTTGCGCTGGCTCTGAACCTGATATTTGCCGAACACTTCTGGGAGCGGGTCGGGCAGCGTCTGCCGGCTCTGTCGAGCCTGAAACGGAGCCGCTCATGAAAAAACTCGACTGGTATATTGCCCAGCACGTACTTGGCGCGATTATGGTGGTGATGCTGGTTGTGGTGGGGCTCGATCTGCTGTTCGCTCTGGTGGATGAACTGGACTCCCTCAATGATCGCTACAACATGCTCGAGGCGCTGGCGTACCTGGGCATGACTGCGCCGCGCCGCATCTACGAATTTCTGCCACTGAGCTGCCTGGTGGGCTGTCTGGTCGGGCTCGGCATGCTGGCCTCCCACAGCGAACTGACCATTATGCGTGCCTCCGGCGTATCCACCGGCCGTATTGTCACTGCCGTCATGAAACCCGTGCTGGTGCTGGTGCTGGTGGCGCTGGTACTGGGCGAATATGTGGTACCCAAAACCGAGCAGATCGCCCAGAGTCGGCGGGCCATGGTGCAGTCCGGTGGCGAGGCGCTGCAGTCGCGTTTCGGTGTCTGGCATCGCGAAGGCGACAGCTTTATTCATATCAACGCCGTGCAGCCGGATGGCGTGATCTTCGGTGTGACGCGGTATCAGCTGGATGATGCACGGGATCTGGTCACGGCCAGCTATGCGCGCCGGGGCGAGTTCGTCGACAACGCCTGGCAGCTTGTCGATATCCGCGAGACACGTTTTCTGGGGGATCGCACCGAGGTACTGGAGCGCCCGAACGAAGTCTGGGATTCGGGGCTGACACCGACCCTGCTGTCGGTCATTGTGGTGGAGCCGGTGGATCTGTCGATCAGCGGCCTGAAGGCGTTTTCGAACTATCTTGGCGAGCAGGGGCTGAGCAGTGTGGATTATCAGCTGGCCTTCTGGGTCAAGCTGCTGCAGCCGCTGGCGATTCTGGCGCTGGTGCTGATCGGTATATCGTTTATCTTCGGGCCGCTGCGCAGCGTAACGGTGGGCCAGCGTCTGATTGTCGGTATTCTGGTGGGCCTGACTTTCAAGTTCGCCCAGGACCTGATGGGGCCAGCCAGCAGCGTATATGGTTTCGCCCCCTGGCTGGCCGTGCTGGCGCCAATTGTGCTTTGTGCGGCTTTGGGCGGCTGGATGTTGCAGCGGGCGAAGTGAAAGGAGCCGAGCCGGTCGAAAGGGACAAGGGGCAAGGTTTAAAAATTACCTTTCACCTTTCACCTGGCTTTTCTTCAGCTTCTCGAGCTGCACCACGCGGGTGTCCGAAACGCGGTCATTCCAGCTAAGCTTTTCGTCGCTTAACAGCATCCACCAGTAACCGGCACCGAGCAGCAACAGGGACGGTATGGCGAACAGGAAGCGAATCAGCGCCTGGGTCCAGCTGATATGGCCGCCTGCGGTGGTTTCGACGCGCAGATTCCAAGCCATCATCCCCAGTGTCTGGCCGCTGCGGGTCCAGAAGTAGGCAAAGAACAGATAGCTGGATATAAAAAGCACTGAATTGAACAACGGGCCTTCCACGGCCTCGCCATGATTAATGGCCACGGCGATGCCGCCCAGTACCATCCAGAGTGCGATGATCAGCAGGCTGTCATACAGCATGGCCAGCAGTCTGCGTACCAGACTGGCGGGCCTGATGGCCGGGCGCTGGCTGGAAAAGGGGATATGCATAGGAACTCCGGGATCGTCCTGTCCGGCATCGGGACATATCGCAGGGCACTGCGGCCTGAGGTCAGACAGGACTCTGGGGGCAGTTTACTTGAAGGGGCGCACGTACTGGTCGAGGTACTCTTCAGCCAGGGCTTCGGCGTTCTGGGTCTGGGACTCGTCGAGCTTCATCAGCAGGCGCTTTTCGATGGCCGCAGCGGTGGCATTGCCCAGCTGTGCCGAGTTATGCATCCAGGCGTAGGCAATAACGTTGGTGTCGAGGCTCTGATCCTGGCCGTGGCTGTTGGAATACAGGGTGCCAAGGAAGAACATGGCATCCATGTGCCCCTGTTTGGCAGCCTTGCGGTACCAGCTCTCGGCCTGAGCAAAGTCCTGGGTGACACCGGTACCGAAGTTGTAGCAGCGGCCAATGTTGTGCTCCGCGGCCACCAGTTTCTGCTCTGCGGCGCGCAGGTACCAGTCGTAGGCCATGGCGGGATCGCGTTCCATACCGTAGCCGAACTCGTACATTTCACCCAGACGGTTCTGGGCATGGGCATCACCGGCTTCGGCGCTCAGGCGCACACTTTGCAGCTCTTTCTGGTACTCGGCGTTTTTCAGCCGGCGCAGGCCGTTGACACTTTCCAGGTGACCCTGGTTGGCGCCACGCTTGAACAGGCCAGTGGCTTTCTCAATATCCTTGTTCACGCCCCAGCCGTTTTCATACATCTGCCCGAGCATGTTCAGTGCATCGGGGTTGCCTTCCTTGCCCAGTGGTTCGAGAGCGTCCAGCGCTGCGCTGTAGTCCTTGTTTTCAAAGGCCCGGCTGGCCTGGCCCAGATCTGCTGCCAGCAACGGTGTGTTGTACAGACCCAGTAACAGGCCGGCGGCGGCAAGGAGTGTTCTTTTGCTCATTGGAAATGGTGCTCCCTAGGATCGCTGGGGTACTTCAGAATTCGGAATGGGGGCCATTATAGCGGTGCACCGCCGTGGATAAAACGTGTGCAGACGGCGCTGGGTCAAAGTCGCTGTAAAAGCTGCCGGCAAGAGGCATGAAAAACGTGGGGGATCTGCAGACAAATTCGGGGGCAGGTTGCATGCCCCCGGGTTTATCGCGAGGGCTAGTCGAGACGGCTGGGGTCAAGCAGTTCGATCATGTAGCCATCGGGATCCTTGACGAAGGCCAGAATGCTGGTGCCGCCCTTCATGGGGCCGGCTTCACGTACCACCTGACCGCCGCGGGTCTTGATGCTGTCGCAGGCGGCGTACACATCATCGACTTCGATGGCGATATGTCCATAGGCGCTGCCCAGCTCGTAGCTCGAGGTGTCCCAGTTATGGGTGAGCTCCAGAACGGTGGTGTCGGATTCATCACCGTAGCCGAGAAAGGCGAGGGTAAACTTGCCTTCGGGGTAGTCTTTGCGGCGCAGCAGTCGCATGCCCATCAGCTCGGTATAGAAGGAGATTGATTTCTGCAGGTCTGTAACCCGCAACATGGTGTGTAGAATGCGCATAACCACTCCTGATTGGTCGGCCGGGCTGGCTTCAGTGCGACGCTGAGCTTGCCCAAATCCGGATTGAGTGCTGTATTATAGAGGCTTGCGAAGGATCACCGTAAGACTTCTTGCGCCCGCTTCTTTCAGGCTTTCAGCGTCATTGTTTCTGCCTCAACTAGGGTGACCGTCATGTTTCAAGATTTTACCAAGCAGTTCGGCACGTCAATGGAACCGTTCAAGGATCTTGTCAACGTCCAGACCAAAATGCTCGAAGAACTGACCCGCCAGCAAATGGAGTGCACCAAGTCCTGTATCGAGGCGACGATTCAGCAGACTCGCGAAATGCAGAAATGCCAGAACGCCACCGACCTGATGGAGCTGCAGAAAGCCTACGCCAAGGAGCTTGAAAATACCCTGCGCAGCGTGGGCGAACAGAATCTCAAGGCGCTGCAGGATGCACGTTCGGCCATCGACAAGATTACTCAGAGCAGTTTCGAGTCCTTTAATCCGAAGTAACCCCTGTGCGCGCCCTGCTCTGGTGCTGCTGATGCGCAGTGTCAGGGCAGGCTTGATCCCTCCTGCCTGCTTTCTCGATCCGGATTTTCATGGCTGCACCCATCGGACTGTTCTACGGCTCCACGACCGGTAATACGGCGCATGTCGCCGAACGTCTCTTCCAGTTGATACCGCCGGATCTCATCGATCTGCATGATATTGCCGACAACGGCCTGGCAGGGCTCGATGACTATGAATACCTGGTGTTTGGGATTTCCACCTGGGATTTTGGTGAACCGCAGCTGGACTGGGAGGACCTCTGGCCTGCGCTGGACTCGCTGGATCTGCACGGCCGCCGCTGCGCGATTTTCGGGCTGGGAGACCAGCTGGGGTATACCGACTGGTATCTCGATGCCATGGGTCTGCTGCACCAGCGTCTTAAGGCCGCCGGCGCTCATCTGGTGGGTGCCTGGCCCAATAGCGATGACTATGACTTTAATGCCTCTTTGGCGCTGAACGACGCCGGCGACGGTTTTGTCGGCCTGGCGCTGGATGAGGACAGCCAGCGCAGCGAAACCGATGCCCGGCTCGCCCGCTGGGTGCCCCAGGTACTGGCGGAGTTTGGTTTGGTTGAGTGATGGCTGCGGGTAAGCGGTAAAGGACTAGATCCCGCTTATCCACAGGTGGCACAACACGCTGAGGGCATAGCCCAGGGCGATGGCCCAGGTCCAGCGCAGATGGCTCATGAAGGTGTACATGCCCTGGGCCTGGCCCATCAGAGCGATACCGGCGGCCGAGCCTATGGAGAGCAGGGAGCCGCCAACTCCGGCGGTGAGGGTCACCAGCAGCCACTGATCCATGTTCATGTCCGGCGCCATGCGCAGCACTGCCAGCATGACGGGAATGTTGTCGATTACCGCCGAGAGCACGCCAACGGCGATATTGGCCAGCGTTGGTCCCAGGGTGCCGTAGACATGCTCCGATGCCAGGCTCAGGTAGCCCAGCTGTGCCAGCCCGCCCACCGCCAGAACCACGCCGTAGAAGAACATCAGGGTATCCCAGGACGCACGTTCCACCACATGGAAAATATCGAACCGGCGCACCACGTCGGTGTGATCGCCCTTGCTGGGCTCCATGTCGGCGATGTTTTCTGCCTGGTGCTGGCTCAGATGGCCGGCGTCGCGCAGCGCGGGTTCGCGCCGGGCCAGCCAGTAGCCATAGAGTTTCAGGATGCCAAGGCCGGTCATCATGCCCAGCGCCGGGCTCATGTTGAGGCGGCTGTTGATCAGTACTGAACACACAATGGTGCCCAGAAAAATGCCGATAATGGGCAACGCGCCACGGCGCATTCGCACAGGCCTGTGCTGGCCCGATGTTGGCGGCGACTGTTCGATCACCCGAAACATCAGCAGTGCCGGCACCAGCCAGTTGACCAGTGAGGGCATAAACAGGCGACCGAATTCGCTGAACGGCACCAGGCCTTCCTGCCAGACCATCAGGGTCGTGATGTCGCCAAAGGGGCTGAAGGCGCCGCCGGCGTTGGCGGCAATGACGATATTGATACTGCCTACGGTGACGAACTGGCGGCTGCCGTTGCCCACCGCCAGCACCACGGCGCCCATCAGCAGGGCGGTGGACAGGTTGTCGGCTACCGGTGAGAGCACGAAGGCCAGGGCGCCGCTGATCCAGTACACCTGACGCAGGGTAAACTGGCGCACAATCAGCCAGGTGCGCAGCGCCCCGAAGACCTGGCGCTCCTCCAGGGTGGTGACGAAGGTCATGGCCGCCAGCAGGAAGAGGAACATTTCGGCGTATTCAAGAATATTGTGCTGCAGTGCAGGCCCAGCCGTTTCGGTGTCGCCGTGCACGGCATAGGCGATGCCCGTGAGCAGCCAGATCAGGCCGGCGGCAACAATCATGGGTTTGGACTTGCGCAGCAGGAAAAATTCTTCGCCGATCACGAAGACGTAGGCCAGTATGAAGATCAGGATGGCCAGTACGCCGTAAAGGCTGGTGGTCAGCTCCGGTACCGAGGTCGCAGTGGTGCTGGCAGCCGTTACCGGAGAGGCGCCAAGCAGGCCGCATAAGCTGATGATCATCGAGACGAACCTGAACTGGCGTCTGGCAGCTGCTGCGGGCTGAGCGGTAATGGGAGTATCGCGGGAGGCTGAGCGTGCGAGTTTCTGTAGACTGCTCGATCCCATCTGGCGCTCCCGTCCGCTGGTTTCTGTCGTACCGGTGTGCCAAGTATACTTCCAAATTAAGCAGTTAGCTGTGGCTGAGGATGACTGGCAGGTTTTTCAGGCGAGTCGGTCGGGCTTCTCGGGTGGCGCGAAGCCGGCCTTTTCCTGGCCGTATTGCCCGGGCTGGCGTCCCGTCGGCTCAATGATGCGGTCGCTGGCGGTAAAGATCATTTAAAGCCACCGGCGGATCGGTTAAAATACCGCCCTTTTCTAATCTGCGAGTATCGAACGCAAGCGATGGAAATCAACCCGATCATCAACGCCCTGAAGGATATCGGCGAGCGCGCCGGCTCCCTGCGTGTTTATCTCGACTATGACGTCA
>JBFGZM010000114.1:0-9590 GCA_041586815.1 Marinobacterium sp.
ACGATACCTACCTTAATCACATCCACCTCTCTTGAGAGTCGAAAACTGTTACCCTAATCATACAAAGCACACAGCCTAAAAACTATCGGAACCCTGCCCATTGATACGCAAGGACCTCTTATCGCTGGAGCATTTCCGCGACCGTCTGGCTCATATCGACTCGCTGCCGCAGATGCTGCTGCTTGGCGTTCTGTCCGGTTTTACCGCCGGCCTGATCATTTTGGCCTTTCGCCTGCTGGTGGAAATTCCGCTGAGCACCTACCTGCCCGGTCATGATCCGGAGAATTTTGAAGGCCTGCCCGCCGAACTGCGCTTTCTGCTTCCCATCGCCGGCAGCCTGGTACTGATTCTGCTGTTCTGGCGCCTGGCACCGCTACAGCGCAAGGTGGGTGTCGTGCATGTACTGGAACGCCTGGGGTACCACCAGGGTCAGATGCCTGCGACCAACCTGCTGGTCCAGTTCGCCAGCGCCACCGTTGCACTGCTTAGCGGCCATTCCGTGGGACGCGAAGGCCCCGCCATTCATCTGGGCGCCGGCGGCGCCAGCCTGATCGGCCAGTGGCTGCATCTGCCCAACAACTCCATGCGCCTGCTGATCGGCTGCGGCACCGCGGCCGGCATATCAGCCGCGTTCAATACGCCACTGGCGGGCGTGATATTCGCCATGGAAGTGGTGTTACTGGAGTATACGGTACTGGGATTCACGCCCATCATGGTGGCGGCAGTTACAGCGGATCTGGTGATTCGTGCCAGCATCGGCTCCACACCCCTGTTCAGCGTGCCACAGTTCAGCATTGGTGATCTGAGCGAAATTCCGCTGGTCATGCTGCTGGGACTGCTGATTGGTCTGCTGGCCGGCGGCTTTAACCGCATCATGCTGTGCACGACCCGGCTTGGCGTCGTTGCGCTGCCCTGGCGGCTATTGCTGGCGGGCGTCCTGACCGGCACCGTTGCCCTGCTGTATCCGCAGGTGATGGGTGTTGGCTACGACACCGTCAGCGAAATACTGCTGGGCCAGCAGCCACTGCTATGGCTGGCGGGTCTGTTACTGGCCAAATGGCTGCTGACACCCGTGATACTGGGTCTTGGAGTGCCCGGTGGACTGATCGGCCCCACCGTTTTCATTGGTGCCCTGGCCGGCGCCCTGACCGGGTCCCTGGCTCAGCTACTCAATGAGCAAATGCTGTCCCAGGTCGGTCTTTACGCCATGATCGGCATGGGCGCCATGATGGGCGCCGTGCTAAACGCCCCCCTCGCAGCTCTGATTGCGTTGCTGGAACTGACCGGCAACCCTCATATCATTCTGCCCGCCATGCTCGCCATCGTTATCAGCAACCTCACGGTACGACACCTGTTTGGGTTGCCGTCCATTTTCCAGTCAATGCTGCGCGTCCAGGGCCTCGATCAAACCCTGTCACCGCTGACGCAGGCGCTGTCCCGCGCAGCCGTGGGCAGCCTGATGCAGCGGGATTTTCTGCGGGCAGGCACAGGGGAGTCTCTGACCCGCGCTCAGTTTCTGTCGGAACAGGCGTCGGACTGGATACTGATCTGCGACCCGGCGCCGCGCGCACTCCTGCCCCGCTCGGAGCTGATGCTCTGGCTGCAACAGGCGGAATCAGATGCGGACATCGACCTGCTGGAGCTGCCGGCCAACCGCCGCGACCCGGTGCAGATCAGTTTCAGGGCCACGCTCCTCGAAGCGGCCGATTGCATGCGTGAGCGTCAAACCGATATTCTTTGCGTCAGCAGCAACCGCGGCGACATTATCGGCCTGCTGACCCGGGCCCAGATAGAAGCCTACTACCTGCACCATCAGTCGCTCTGAATCTGCTGCCTGATACCCATAATAAGCCACGGAACACCCCATGACCCCTTACGCACTGCACGGCCTCTACGCCATTACCGACAGCACACTCATGCCTGATGACACTGTTCTGCTTGAGCAGGTAGGCGCCGCGCTGGAAGGCGGCGCCGCCATCGTGCAGTACCGTGACAAGAGTGATGACAGCGCCAAACGCCTGCGTCAGGCAACGCTGCTGCGCGAACTGTGTGACCGGTTCGAGCGGCCCCTGCTCATCAATGACGATCTGGCGCTGGCTATCGCCTGCAAGGCCCATGGTGTGCATCTTGGGCAAACCGACGGCTCTGTTGCCGCGGCCCGCAGCCAACTCGGCGCCGATGCCGTTGTCGGCGTCACCTGCCACGATTCTCTGGAGCTGGCACTGCAAGCCCGCGATGCAGGCGCCGACTATGTCGCCTTCGGCGCCTTCTTCTCGTCCAAAACCAAGCCCGGCGCCTGCCCTGCACCGCTTTCACTGCTGCCCCGGGCCGCCCGGGAGGTTGGCCTGCCGGTGGTGGCGATAGGCGGCATTAGTATGGATAATGCCCGCCAGGTAATAGCAGCCGGCGCCGATATGGTGGCCGTGATTCACGCGCTGTTTGCCACCGACGACATTCGGCACCAGGCGCAGCAGTTCAGCCAACAGTTCTGATTGACCATTTACGCAGCGAGGGAGTTACGCCCATGTCCCGTTCCGAAGCCCTGTTCCAGGCCGCCCAGCAACATATCCCCGGCGGCGTCAATTCGCCGGTGCGCGCATTCAAGAGCGTCGGCGGCACTCCGCTGTTCTTCAAGCACGCCAGCGGCGCCTACCTGTTCGACGAAGATGATCAGCGCTATGTCGACTATGTCGGCTCCTGGGGGCCGATGATTCTGGGCCACCGCGCGCCCGAGGTGATTGATGCCATCCGTGAAGCTCTGGATCACGGTACCGGCTTTGGCGCCCCCACCGCCATTGAAATCGAAATGGCAGACAAGGTCTGTGCCCTGATGCCGTCTATCGAGATGGTGCGCATGGTCAGCTCCGGCACCGAGGCGACCATGAGCGCCATCCGCCTGGCCCGCGGCTACACCGCTCGGGACAAGATCGTCAAGTTCGAAGGCTGCTACCACGGCCACTCCGACTCCCTGCTGGTCAAGGCCGGTTCCGGTGCCCTGACGCTGGGTGAGCCCAACTCCCCGGGCGTCCCCGCTGCACTGGCCGAACATACCATCACGCTGAACTACAACGATATCGACAGTGTGCGCGAGGCCTTCGCCGCCGTGGGCGATCAGATCGCCTGCATCATCGTGGAACCGGTCGCCGGCAACATGAATTGCATCGCTCCGGTCCCGGGTTTCCTGGAAGGCCTGCGCGAGGTGTGCGATCAGTACGGCAGCGTACTGATTTTCGATGAAGTGATGACCGGTTTTCGCGTCGCACTGGGCGGTGCCCAGGCACACTTTGGCATCAAGCCCGACCTCACCACCCTGGGCAAGGTGATCGGTGGCGGCCTGCCGGTTGGCGCCTTCGGGGGCAAGCGGGAAATCATGCACCACATAGCGCCGCTGGGCCCGGTTTACCAGGCCGGCACCCTGTCGGGCAACCCGCTGGCCATGGCCGCGGGCCTTGCGATGCTCAACGCCATTTCGGTACCGGGCTTCCATGAACAGCTCGGCGCCAAGACCGAATTGCTCGTTGAAGGTCTGGAGGCCGTTGCTCTGGGTCATCGCGTGCCCTTCACCACCAGCCGTGTGGGCGGCATGTTCGGACTGTTCTTCACAGAACAGGATGAGGTAAGCACCTTTGCCCAGACCATGCGGTGCGACGCTGCCAAGTTCGGCCGTTTCTTCCATGGCATGCTGGCCGAAGGCGTGTACCTGGCGCCGTCGGCGTTTGAGGCAGGCTTCATGTCCGCCGCACACACCCAGCAGGATATCGAATTCACGCTGGCCGCCGCCGACCGTGTCTTTGCCAGCCTCTGAGGTGAGCAGCCTGATAGCCAACCTGGCGCTGCTGCTGGGGGGAGCTGGCGTCGCAGCCCGGCTGTATCGCCAGTCCCAGCGGCTGACCAAACGCAGCCTGCACTACGTGTTCTCGCTCGGTGCTCTGTCCCTGGCCCTGGCAGCGCTGGGTCGGCTTACCCTGACCGGTGGTGCTCAGGATCCGCAGACGCTGCGGCTGATGCTGGACAACCTGGCGTACTATGCCGGCCTGCCGATGATGGCCAGTGTCGCCATCGCCCATGGATGGCAGCGACAGTGGTCACGTGCCGCCTGGGGACGCTGGCTGCTGGGACTGTTTGCGCTGTTCGAACTGCTACGTCGCAGCGATATGGGCGCCCTGTACGCCCAGGCGCTGGCACTGCTGACCTGTCTGGCGATGCTGGCGGGTGTGCTCAAGGGGCAAACGGGACTGAATCGTCTCTGCGCCCTGGCGGGTACCGCGCTGCTCGCAGCAGGGCTGCTGCTGTTTGGGCCTGCGCCACTGACCAGCGGCTTGCAGCAGGATGCACTCTACCGCTTCGCCCTGGCCGGGTTTGTCGTACTCTGTGGTTACAGCTTCAGCCGCAGTACCCGGATCCCTGCCTGATACCCGGTCTTCGCACCGTGGGCGCGCCATGGGGGGCACTCTGCACACCCCTGCGCGCCCGGTCTCATCTACACTGTTTCCAGATTCCCGACACCTTCGCCAACTTCAAGCCAAAAGGAAGCGCGTCCATGCATGCACTGGAAACAGCCACCGTTGCCGTGGCCATGACCGCCGATGTACTCAAGGTCTCGGAGCACTGGTCACTGCACAGCCTGATCGAGTTCTTCAATACCCATCGCATTAGCGGCGCGCCGGTCATTGATACCCACGGAAGCCTGACGGGCGTGGTCAGCCTGACGGATATCCTGCGCTTTGACAGCAGCGCGCAGCACTCCATCGAGGAGAACCCGCTGACACAATATTATTACAGTGGACTTGAAGGCATGACGCCCGAGCAACTGGGGCTTGTGGGCGGTGACCAGCACGGGCAGCATCTGGTCAGTGAGATCATGACACCCCACATTATTGCGCTGGACCAGCAGGCAACACTTCGGGATGCGGTGGATTTGATGTGCCAGAACCGCATACACCGGGTGTTTATCACCCGTAACGGCGAACTGGCTGGCGTTGTCACGACCCTGGATATCCTTGATCACCTGCGCTGAAATACCGTGAACCAGGCACGGGTCAAACCGGTGACAACTCTGATAGCTGGCACCGGCGCAATGCGGTGGCGCAGGGGTGACTACCATTGGCCAACGGCTAATGCGAATCCTTGAAAACCAGGAAATTTCACTCGATTCTGCCGGGGTTTCAAGAGCAACGACGAAGCAGGACCGCAAGCCCTGTTTCGCCGCCAGTTCAATAGCAGTGCCTAGTAGCGGCGGGCCTGCTCCAGCGCGTCCCGGGCACCGGTCAGATCGCCAGCATCCTTGCGGGTGGATGCGATCAACAGCCAGAGCTTGCGCAGAGTTTCGGGCTGACCGCCCGCCAGGGCGATACCCCGGCGAGCCAGCTGCTCGGCTTCAGCGTATTTCTGCATCTGACGCTGAATGTCCGCCAACTGGTAATACACCAGCGGATCGCGGGGCGCTATGCGCTGAGCACGTTCCAGGCTGGTCTGGGCTGCCGCCAGCGAACCTGCACTCTGTTGCTGACGAGCACTGTCGAGCAGAGCGACAACAGCCGGGTTACTCGACACGGGAGCATCGGCTCCCCCCTGATAAGCCCCCTGGCTGCTTTGCCCGCTGCTGTACCGGTTGTCGCTCTGGAAGCCGCCCTGATAGCTGTCCTGCATCTGCCCCTGGGGCACCGAATAATCCGATCCGCGATCATTGCTGTTCGACGGATACAGCGGCTGCACCGAAAAACCACCGTCGTTGCCCAGGCGCTGCTGACGCACGACAGGTTCGTCGTACACCGGAGTCACCCGCACACCGGTATCCTGCTCCACCGGTGCCGCCTGGGGCGCACGGCTCAGCGGAGCGCTGCGGTCCTCCACCGGCGGCAGATAGATGCCAGGGCCAGCACAACCGGCCAGAAACAGGGCAGCAGCAAGCGGCAGGAGTCTGTAACGGTACATAGTCATTTCCTATCTAAACCAGTTTCTGAACCACTCGAGAGATTCTCCGACCGGATCATTAAAACCGCAACTAACCGATTGCTGCGGCGCAGTGCCGTAAAGAAACGGCAGCTGACGGGAACCCTGACAGCGCTGATCCGAACGCCAGCCCGTCGCTTCATCTATCCAGACATACTCGATACCATCGGGCATCCTCGCCAGATAAGGCAGCGGCTGCTCCCTGCGCATGAAATCCGTCCATACCTGCAGTGCCCCGCTGGAACCGGTCAATGGCAGCTGCGAGTTGTCATCCCGCCCCAGCCAGACCACCGCCAGGCGGTTGCCGGTGAAACCTGCAAACCAGCTGTCACGCTGATCGTTGGAGGTACCCGTTTTACCCGCCACGTTCAGGTTGGCCGGCAACTGCTGGTATACCGACTTGGCGGTACCCTCGCGGGCTACTTCCTGCATGGCGTACTGAATCAGGTGCACCAGTTCCACCGGTACGGTCTGACGAACCTGGAACGGATAGCGCGAAAGCTCCTGTCCCTCGGCATCCGTCACCATGCGAATCGCCCGCAGCGGTGTCAGGAAGCCATTCGCTGCAATGGTCTGGTACATGCCCGCCACTTCGAACGGCGACATGCCCTGACCACCCAGCAGCAACGAAGGATAGGCCTTCAAGTCGCGCTCAATGCCCAGGCGATGCAACATGTCCACTACCCGTTCGACACCAATATCCATACCCAGTTTGGCGGTGGCCAGATTGTACGACAACGCCAGCGCCCGGTGCAGCGGGACAAGCCCGTGGGACTTCTTGTCAAAATTGTTGGGTTCCCACAGGTCGCCATTGGGCAGTTTGACCCGCAGTGCATTGTCCTCCAGTGTACTGGCCAGGGTATAACCCTGCTCCAGCGCCGCCAGATAGACCGCCGGTTTCACCAGAGAGCCGATGGGGCGTACCGCATCCAGCGCCCGGTTGAAACCCTGGAAACGGGTATCGCGACCACCGATCAGTGCCAGCGCATCGCCGGTCTGCGGATCCGTCACCACCATGCTGCCTTCCAGGCCATCGATACGCTTGCCGTAGCGCTTCTCAAGCTTGGCCATGGTGTCTACCAGTGCCTCTTCTGCACGTCCCTGCACCACCGGATCCATACTGGTGAAAACCCGCAGACCCTCGGAGCTCAGGTCTTCGTCGCGGTAATCCTGGCGCAGCTGGCGCTTCACCAGATCCAGATAGGCCGGGTAGGCACCCTTGTGCAGGTTCTTTTCCTTCACCACATCCAGGCCTTCGGCCAGAGCCTGTGCCAGCTGCTGTGCGCTGATAACGTTGCGCTCGGCCAGAATCGTCAGAACCAGGTCGCGACGTTCCTTCGCCCGCTCAGGATTGCGCCTGGGATCATAGAAGGACGGCCCCTTCACCAGCCCGGCCAGCAGTGCCACCTGATGCAACTGCAGTTCCTGCAGCGGGCGACCAAAATAATACTGGCTCGCCAGGCCAAAACCGTGCACGGCACGGGCGCCGGACTGCCCCAGGTAGACCTCGTTAAGATAGGCCTCCAGGATCTCGTCCTTGCTGTAGTGCAACTCCAGCAAGACCGCCATGGGAATTTCGGTGAGCTTGCGTATCAGCGTGCGGTCTGCAGTCAGGTAGAAATTCTTGATCAGCTGCTGCGTCAGGGTGCTGCCTCCCTGCACAAATCGACCAGCCTGGAAATTGACCCACATGGCCCGCGCGATACCCTTGAGCGAGATACCGTGATGGTCGTAATAACTGCGGTCCTCGATACCGATCAGAGCTTCGGCCAAATAGGGAGGCGCGTCCTGCAGACGAATCAGGTCCCGGTCTTCATTACTGTTTGGGTAAATGCCGCCCACCAGCAACGGCTCCAGCCTGGCCAAGGGCAAGGTACGACCGTCTTCATCCAGAATGCGGTTCAGACTCCCGCCGTTGAAGTCCAGCAGCAGCTGGCGCGATGGCTCAAATCCATCGGGAAAGGTAAAGCCCCTGGTATAGACACGGGCGCGGGACGTGGCCCACTCGGCCAGACCCGGTGCGCTGGCGCTGCGGACAAAACGGTAACCCAGGCTGGTCAGCTCCGCCTTGAGGTCGTTCATCGCCAGCGGCTGCCCGGGGTAGAGCTCCAGCGGGCGCGCATAGACCTTGGCTGGTAATGCCCAGCGTTTACCTTCAAACTTGCTGCGCACCTGCATGTCCAGGTAGGCCATGCCAATAGCGACAAAAACACTCATCACGAGTGTCAGCTTGAAAAGGAACTTGAACAGGGAAGGCCAAAAACGTCCCCGTGGACGCTTGCGTGCAGGCTTGCGCCTGGCATCGGAACGGGAAGGTTTTGCAGCGGAGGCTCTCTTTTTTGTCATCAGCTCAGTATAATTCCTTACCTAATTGCGCGATACCGGGATTCTATGTTTCCTGAATTTATTCAATCACTTTGTGACCCTGCGGTGTACCCGCACCCGACAAAGGATATTCGCGTCATCGAGACGCATATTTCCTGGCTTCTGCTCACCGGCGATTACGCCTACAAGGTGAAGAAGCCGGTCGACTTCGGTTTTCTCGACTTCACCAGCCTGCAGAAACGGCGCCACTTCTGCGAGGAAGAGCTGCGTCTCAACCGTCGTCAGGCGCCGGACCTCTACCTGGAGGTGGTCGCCATCACCGGCACGCCACAGCAGCCAGTGATCAACGGCGATGACGAGGCCTTCGAGTACGCCGTACGCATGCACCAGTTCGACACCGAGCTGCGCCTGGATCTGCTGCTGCAGAAAAAGCGCTTCGAACCGGACTGGATCGATACCCTGGCCGGCCAGATCGCCCATTTCCACTCCGCCGTTCCCATCGTTGCCTCGGACAGCCCCTGGGGCGAACCGGAGAACATCTGGGAACTGGTGTCGGACAACTTCCTGCACCTGCGCGATGTGCTCGACGACCCTGCCGACTGGTCCGCGGTGCAGAAGCTGTCACAGCAAACCTCACAGCAGTTTCGCGAACTGACCGATGCGATCCGCCGCCGCAAGGCCGAAGGTCACGTCTGCGAGTGCCACGGCGACCTGCACCTGGCCAACATTACTTTATATAACAACGAGCTGCGGCTGTTTGACTGCATCGAGTTCAACCTGCAGTTTCGCTGGATCGATACCATCTGCGACCTGGCATTCCTGCTCATGGACCTGGAAGCCAATGGCCAGTTCCGCTGGGCGCATCGCCTGCTGAACCGTTACCTGGAGCTCACCGGCGACTATGGCAGCCTCAAGCTGCTCAACTTCTACAAGGCTTACCGCGCCATGGTCAGGGCCAAGGTAGCCATGCTGGGCGAGCACCCGGATATCGACACCTTCCGGCGCTACCTGCGTCTGGCGCAGCACTATGCTCGCGCACCTTCGCCGGCGCTGCTGCTGATGCACGGACTGTCGGGCAGCGGCAAGAGCTATATCAGCGGACAGCTGGTGGAACGCATCGACGCCATCCGCATCCGCTCCGATATCGAACGCAAGCGTCTGTACCGCGAGCTCAGTCTCAAGGGCGGCAAGCTCGATCTGTACGGCCAGGAAATGAACGTGCGCACCTATCACCAGCTGTTCGATACCACGCGCGAAATGCTGCGCGCCGGTTATACAGTGGTGGTTGATGCCACCTTCATTCGCCAGCGACC
>JBFGZM010000115.1:0-9545 GCA_041586815.1 Marinobacterium sp.
CCCCGGGCGTCAATTTCTGTCAGGGCCGGCGCCTGAATGGCGGCGGCAATTTCAACGATGTGCCTGTCCTTGATGGCGATATCAACGCCTTTGCGACCGTCGGGCAGATTGACGTTGCGCACGAGCATATCCAGCATGCTTGAATCCTCAGGGTAACGTGGGCTTTGTTTAAAAATACCTGCGGACGTTAATCCTCCAGCCTCTGAACGATGACACCTTCAGGCATCAGTGCAATCACCTCTTCAACAAAGGATGCCGCCAGGGGATTAGGGGATGAGATCGGTGGGTACATCAGATGGAACTCATAATTAACAGGAAAGCGCAGAGGACGATAAACGAAATCAGGATCATGGTAGTAACTGGCGCTCAACAGGTCGACGATGGCTATCCCATGCCCCCGCGCCACAAAATTGCAGGCTAACTGAAACCAGGATACCTGTAACCGACGTTCGATCTTGATGCCGTGGTTACTGCATAGAGTGTTAATTTTCCGATTTATCATGCTCTGTTTATTCAGCTCTATCACCGACTCTCCATCCAGATCGTCCAGGCTAACCGACTCCTGTTCAGCAAACCGGTGACTACGATGAAAAGCGCACACGCAGGGCGCCTGAAAGAGGATACGGCGTTCGGGCGCAACGTAGAGGGGCACCATGTCGGCCTGTACGAAGCCAATATCGACCTGCTGCTCTCTGAGCAGCTGGACAATCATGGGGGATGAGTGCACCTCGATATGGAAGGCCACTTTGGGGTTGGCAGCAAGAAAGCGATCCGAGGCCTCAGGCAGCAGGCAACTTCCGAGTACGGGCATCGCCGCGACCCGCAGTCGCCCAGACTCGAGCTGCTGAATCTGAACGGCGGCCTGCCGAATTTGATCCAGCCCCACAAAAGAGCGCTCCACCTCCTGGAACAGCATCAAAGCCGCACGCGTCGGTTTCATACGCCCTTTATGCCGCTCAAACAAGGTGAACCCTGCTTCGTCGGTCATATCCTTGATCATCCGGCTAACCGCCGGCTGGGAAATGCTCAATGTTAGCGCCGCCGCCGTCAGGCTGCCATTGATCACCACCTCTCTAAAGGCTTCTATCTGTCGTGGAGTCATGTCTCGCAGCCTCCAAAATGCATCAATTCACAGTCAACGTACGCAAACGCGCACCACAATGTCCCAAAAAACCAGAAAGCAGCACCACAATAGAACATAACATTGAGTTATAAAGATCTTGTTGTCAATCAGGATATGTTTGGTAGTATCAGCAATGACTAGCCACGCTCGAACGCCTCCTTAGAAGTACAAACCAAAGGACCCAAGATGATGTCGCATCCAAAATCGCTTATCACCGCAATGGCCATGGGCACCCTTCTGGCCACCGTCCAGGCCCAGGCAGAAGAGACTCTTTACTTTGCCAGCTATGGTGGCTCCAGCGAGGAGCTGTTTAGAGAACGGATCCTGCCGCCCTTCGAAGCTGCAAATGGCGTTAAGGTGCAATATGTAGCAGGCACCTCCGCTAAAACGCTGGCAAAGCTCCAGGCTCAGCGCAACAAGCCGGAAATCGACGTTGCCATCATTGATGAAGGTCCGGTTTTCCAGGCAATCGCTCTCGGACTTTGCGAGCCCCTTGCCGAGGACACCTTTGAACAGGTATTTCCGCTGGCCCGCCTGAACGAAGACAAAGCTGTTGGCCTTGGCATCATCGCCACCGGCCTCGCTTACAATGCCGAGTACTTCGCTCAGCAGGGCTGGGAAGCGCCCACCTCCTGGGAGGATCTTGCAGATCCGCGCTACAGCAAACGGCTGTCTGTCCCTCCCATTTCCAACGGTTACGGCCTGATCACCCTGGTTATGGAAGCCCGCATTAACGGCGGCGGTGAAAAGAACATCGAACCCGGGTTTGATGCGTTCAAAACGCGCATTGGTCCCAATGTACTCACCTATGAACCGTCCTCCGGCAAGATGTCTGAACTCTTCCAAAGCGGTGAGATAGTGCTTTCCACCTGGGGAAGTGGACGCGTCAAATCACTGGCGGATACAGGCTTTCCGGTCAAGTTCGCCTATCCAAAAGAAGGCGCCGCATCACTGATGACCACCGCTTGTGCGGTCACCGGCAGTGACATGCCAGAAATGAGCCAAAAACTCATCCGTTACCTCGTTTCAGAAGAGGTTCAGGCCATTCTCGCCGCAGAGAAAGCTTGGGGACCAACCAACAAGACCGTCAAGCTTGATCCGGAACTGGCGGCTACCCTGCCGTACGGCGAAGCCATCGATAGCCTAACCGCCATTGACTGGGATACCGTCAACGAAAACATGGCGGAATGGACCAAGCGCTGGACCCGTGAAGTAGAGTAATCACCTCCCTTAGGAACTACTTGCCGGTGCCACGGATGCCAACGCCCACCTGACCTGGTCGGGTGGGCCCCCAAGCCGGCGTCAGTCACACACTGTTAGCCAGGTAGAAAGTGCGCTATGTCCTATTTGAAACTGAACAATATTTCGAAGCATTTTGACGATTTCGTCGCCGTCGACCACGTTAGTCTTTCGGTGACCAAAGGCGAATTCATCAGTCTGTTAGGTCCTTCAGGTTGTGGCAAAACCACAACCTTGCAAATGATTGCGGGCTTCCTGGAACCGACTGCCGGTAGCATCGTACTCGACGGCAAAGACATTACGCTGCTAAAACCGAACGAACGCGGACTCGGTATCGTTTTCCAGAAATACGCACTGTTCCCCCACATGACGGTGCTCGAAAACGTGGCCTTTGGCCTCGAGATGCGCAAGGTTAAAAAGACTGAGCGCCTTCAGCGGGCGCGCGAAGCGCTGGAACTGGTGCACCTGGGCCAGTTTATCGAACGCTATCCACGCCAGCTGTCCGGTGGGCAGCAGCAACGCGTCGCCCTGGCCCGCGCCCTGGTGATAGACCCGCATCTGCTGCTGCTGGATGAGCCTCTGTCCAACCTGGATGCCAAACTGCGCGAAGATATGCAGCTTGAGTTGCACGAAATTCAACGTCGGGTTGGCACAACCACCATCATGGTAACCCACGACCAGTCTGAAGCGCTGGCGGTCAGCGACCGCGTGGCCGTTTTGCAGAAGGGCCGTATCGAACAGATCGATAAGCCGTTCGATGTATATGAATACCCCAAGAGTGATTTTGTCTCCTCTTTTCTTGGAAAAACCAACGCATTCGAGGGCTCGATCAACCAGGGGCATCTGCAGGTAGGGAGTCAGCGACTTCCCATTGGCGAACTTAATCTCGCCGACAGTACCGCCAGCCGCTTCGCCCTGCGCCCGGAAAAGATCCGTTTCTGCAACGATGCACCGAAACTCAAAGGCAAGGTTATCAACCGGATTTTTCTGGGCAGCCAGTGGATATACGAAGTAGAGACAGAGCTGGGCGAGTTTCTTATCTACGAAGCCAACAACACTCACCGTGAGGGCACGGCCGAAGGCCAAATCGTGGGTTTGACCTGGAACAACGAGGATCTGCGTCTGATCCAGCAGGAGCCTTGCCGCCATGTCTGACAAAAAGAACAACCGCACCCCCTGGCTTTTGTCGAGTCCGGCCTTGCTTGCATACACACTGCTGCTGGTAGTGCCGATGCTGATGACCCTGGTGCTCAGCTTTAGAAGTTTTCAGCCCATGCTGGGTATTCAGGATGGATTCGTCCTGAGCAATTATGCGGAGATATTCACCGATGTGTACTTCCAGGAAATTTTCCTGCGTACCTTTGTAATGTCTATGCTGACCGCCCTTTTCTGCGCGCTTTTGGGTGTGCCAGAGGCCTATATACTCAACCGCATGCGCGCGCCCTGGAAAGGCATCTTTCTCCTCATGACATTAGGGCCACTGCTGATCTCGGTGGTCGTGCGTACCCTTGGCTGGGCGGTGCTCTTTGGACGCGAGGGTGTAATTAGCGAAGTCGCGCAGTTTTTAGGACTAAGCGACGGTCCTGTCACGCTGATGTATACACAAACAGGGGTGCTGATCGCACTTGTACATGTCTTGGTGCCATTTATGGTGCTGTCTGTATGGGCTTCTTTACAGCGACTGGACCCCGAAACCGAACGTGCCGCAATTTCGCTGGGTGCCAGTCAATTTACCGTCATGCGCAGGGTCGTACTGCCACAGATTATTCCTGGCATCCTCTCCGGTAGCGTAATCGTGTTTGCCCTGGCAGCCACCGCTTTTGCAACCCCCTCCATGATTGGCGGGCGCAGCTTGAAGGTCGTCGCCACCACCGCCTATGACGAGTTTCTGCATAGCCTCAACTGGCCTTTGGGAGCCTCTCTCGCGATTGTGCTGTTACTTCTCAACGTAGTGATAATTACCGGATACAACCGCTTTATCGAGCGCAAATATGCACAGGTATTTGAATCATGATGCGTAACGGACCCCTGGCGCTGGTTTTTCACGCGCTTTTTATTATGTTTATGGTCGCCCCTCTGGTGGTCGTGTGCCTGGTGGCTTTTACCGACAAGGGCTACCTGTCGATGCCTTTCGATGGTGCCTCTTTACGCTGGTTCAAGGCTATTCTCGACTACCCGGAGTTTATCGACGGATTCTGGTTCAGCCTTCAGCTTGGAATCGCTTCGGCGACCCTGGCCCTGCTTCTGGCCGTACCGGCAGCCTTGGCGATCGGCCGCTGGAGCTTTCCCGGCCGCGGCGCCATCAATGCTTTTCTGTTATCGCCACTCATGATCCCCCACCTCGTGCTGGGTGTTGCTTTTCTCCGCTTTTTCTCGGAGCTCAACATTAACGGCACTTATGTCGGACTGGTGCTGGCTCATACACTGATGATCCTGCCCTACTCGCTCCGATTGGTGCTGGCAAGCGCCAGCGGCGTCGACCCTACCCTTGAGTATGCAGCGCAATCGCTGGGTGCCACGAACTGGGTAACGTTCAAACGCGTCACCTTACCGCTGCTGCTGCCAGGCATTGCCAGTGGCTGGGTGTTGGCGTTCATTACCAGCTTTGACGAACTGACCATGAGCGTCTTTCTCGCCTCGCCCAGTACCACCACGCTGCCGGTGCGCATGTATCTGCATATCGAGGAAACGATCGATCCGCTGGTTGCCTCGGTGTCGGCCATGCTGATCTTCATAACGCTGGTATTGATGGTGATACTCGACCGCATGTTCGGCCTTGAGCGGCTGATGGTGGGCAAAGGACACTGACATGACCTGTACCGACTATTTGGTGGTTGGTGGCGGCATGTTGGGTGCAGCCATAGGGTACGGCCTCGCGCGCCAGAACCTTGGCTGCACAATTCTCGATGCCCACGACCGGGATTTTCGTGCGGCGCGTGGCAACTTTGGTCTTGTCTGGGTTCAGAGCAAAGGTGCAGACCTTGCGGCTTACGCCCGCTGGACACGTTGCTCGACTGAATTATGGCCGGGCTTTTCCAGCGAGCTGGAAGAACTCACCGGGATTGATCTGCACTATAAACGCTCCGGCGGTGTGCATTTCTGTCTCAGCGATCAGGCGCTGGCGGACCGTCAGGCACATTTGATGAAACTGGCGGCCGCGAGTGATGGAGCCTTTTCCTACCGCATGCTGGATCACCGGGAGTTGCTTGAACTGGAGCCCGAACTCGGCCCGTCTGTACCCGGCGGGAGCTGGTCCCCTCACGACGGGCATGTGAATCCGCTCTACCTGCTGCGTGCGCTGCACGCCGGCTTTATTCGTCATGGCGGGAATTACCAGGCAAATCGCCGCGTAAAAACCATAGAGGCCTGCAACGATGGCTACCGCCTGGTCACGGAACAGGGAGAAATCCGCGCACGCCATCTTATCCTGGCCGCCGGCCTGGATAATGCCCGCCTGGCACCGATGGTGGGTCTGAAGCAACCGGTCTATGCCCAGCGTGGACAGATATTAGTGTCCGAACGAGTGCCAAAACTGCTGAACCATCCTTCCAATTATCTGCGCCAAACCTTGGAAGGAACAATTCAGATCGGTGATAGCAAGGAATCTGTAGGGCTGGATGACGGCCAGAGTGTGCATGCAATGGCCAAGATGGCAAGGCGCGCCTGTCAGATCATTCCACGATTAAGCCAACGGCGCATTGTGCGTGGCTGGGGGGCGCTAAGAGTTTTGACCGCAGACGGCTATCCCGTTTACGAACACGGCGGCAATGCCTGGGCCTTCAGCTCTCACAGCGGCGTAACCCTGGCGGCGGCTCATGCCCTGAAACTGAGCACCATGATTCGAGACCAATCCCTAGACGCTGACTTGCAGGCGTTCACAGCTAACCGATTTTGAGAGTGAATTATGTTTCATGACATCAGCCACGCGTCGCGGCAACCCTGTGTGAGTCTGCTACTGGACGGCAAATCCATCGCTGTGCCGGCCGGCTACACCGTGGCGGCCGCGCTCCTGACCCAGCATCGTCGCCATAACCGCACCAGCCCGGTGTCGGGTGCGCCCCGAGGGCCTTTCTGCCTGATGGGCGGCTGCTTCGAATGCCTGGTGGAAATTGATGGTGTCAGTAACCGCCAAGCTTGCATGGTAGAGGTTCGGGAGGGGATGAACGTATGTACCCAACAGGGCGCAGGCGAGCTGACAACAGATCCGGAGACCCTCTCTTATGAAGTATGATCTGGTCATCATCGGCGCGGGCCCCGCGGGTATGTCCGCCGCAGTGGAAGCCTGCAATCTCGGCCTCAGCTGTCTGCTGCTGGACGAACAACCCCGTGGCGGCGGGCAGATCTATCGTAATGTGGGCCGCCAGACGCCCAAAGGCAAAGAACTGCTTGGGCCTGAGTATCAAGCCGGTTTACCGCTCCTCAAAGCCTTCGAACTCAGCAACTGCAAGCACGTGGCGGGTGCCTCCGTGTGGCAGATTAGCGCGCAGGGCGAAGTGTTCTACTCGGTCGCGGGGACATCCAATGCTGTGACCGCCGAAAAAGTGCTGATCACCACGGGTGCACAGGAAAGGCCCATGCCGATTCCTGGCTGGACACTGCCTGGCGTGATGACCGCAGGCGGTGCCCAGATTCTGCTTAAAAGCCCTGGCCTTGCGGCCGACGAAGCCGTTTTTGCAGGTTGTGGGCCGCTGCTCTATTTGGTGGTATGGCAGTATTTAAAAGCGGGCGTAAAAGTCAAAGCGGTGCTGGACACCACGCCGCGCAGCAACTATCTCAAAGCCGCCAAAGAGTGGCGTGCCGCCCTGGCGGGACGCAGCTACCTGAAAAAAGGAATCAAACTCCTTCGAGATATCAAGTCCGCGGGTATTCCGATCTATAAAGAGGTCAACCGGATCGCGGCAATCGCTGACGAAGCCCGCAGTCTCGGTACCGTCTCTTTTTGCACACCGAAAGCCGAGTTGCAGATTGAAACTCAACACCTGTTCCTGCACCAGGGGATCATTCCCCAGGTCAACCTGGCCATGGCCAGTGGCTGTGAGCACCACTGGAGTACACAGCAGCTGTGCTGGACCCCGAAGGTGGATGACTGGGGCCAAAGCAGCCAGCAGCGGATACTTATTTCCGGTGACGGACTCAGTATTGGTGGCGCGGTAGCGGCCTCACTCCGGGGGAAACTGGCCGCCCTTCAGGTGGGGTATGAAAATGGCAAGCTTAGTGTGCAGCAGCGAGATACGCGCGGTCAGCCGATTCGCCGTTTACTTGCAAAAGAATTGGCCTTCCGTCCTTTTATAGACACTTTATATCGCCCGGCAGAGCAGTTCCGTAAGCCGGTGGAGAACGAGGTCGTTGTTTGCCGCTGTGAGGAGATTCTCCTCAAGGATATCAAGAGCGCCGTTGAAAACGGCTGCATGGGGCCGAATCAGTTAAAAAGCTTTACTCGCTGCGGTATGGGCCCCTGCCAGGGCCGCCAATGCGGTAACACCGTCACAGAACTAATGGCAGACCTGTCTGGAAACCCAGTGGAAGAAACCGGCTATTACCGCCTTCGCGCACCTGTCAAACCTTTAAACCTGAGCGAGCTGGCGAGTCTCTATGATGAACACTGAAACGGTTGATGTAGTCATAATTGGTGGAGGGATTCAGGGCTGCGCCACAGCCTGGAATCTCGCGAAACAGGGAATCTCTTGCGTTGTGCTTGAAAAAGATCACGTAGCACGCCACGCATCAGGGGTTAATGCGGGCGGTGTACGGCGCTTGGGACGTCATCTTGCGGAAGTCCCCCTTTCCCAGCGAGCCAGTGAAATCTGGCCGCAGTTGGATGAGTTGCTGGATGCCGACACTGGATTCAAGGCATCCCGACAGATCAAGGTGGCGGAAAACGAAGCCGACATGGCCATGCTGAGCAAGCGGGTTGAAGACGTTCGCGCCATGGGTTTCAATCATGAAACCCTGATCGGCCAGCAGGCGTTACGCTCGCTTCTACCCGCGGTTTCACCCCATTGCGTGGGAGGAATCCTGGTGGAAGGCGATGGAAGTGCCATTCCGTACAAGACCACTACCGCTTTTGCACGGGCAGCACAGCGTAAGGGGGCCAGGATTTTGGAAGGCCATCCGGTAACCGCTATATCTTCGAATGGCAACGGCTGGGAGGTGAATACGCCTCAGCAAACTTTTAAATGCCAGGCGCTGGTCAACTGCGCCGGCGCCTGGGGGGACAAAATCGCAAGTATGGTAGGTGACCACACTCTGCTGACCCCGACTGCACTCATGTTGATGATTACACAACGTATGCCCCGGTTTATGGAAGGAGTGGTGGGGGCTGCAAACCGGCCGCTTTCCTTTAAGCAATTTCACAATGGAACGGTACTTATCGGTGGTGGATGCCAGGGCTTTGCAGATCGTGATAACAACCAGGCCCAGGTCGACATGCACGGCCTGGCCCGGTACGCAAAAAATGCATGTGCCATATTTCCGCTCATGGATCAGGCCCGCATAGTTCGCAGCTGGGCCGGCCTTGAAGGGGTGACGCCGGATAAGATACCAGTGTTAGGACCAGGGGCGAAGCCGGGGGTATTTCACGCCTTTGGCTTCTCGGCGCATGGCTATCAACTCGGCCCGGTCATCGGAGAAACACTGGCTGCGCTGGTTCAGAATAACCCTCTGCCATTCTCCATCGAGCCTTTCCGGTATAACCGTTTTTAATAGCCATACGCAAAAGCCAGATACCTCGAAATTCGCCTGAGGCTCATTTCCCGGAATTCGCTGCGCTCCCCTAAAAACCGCTCCTGCGTTTACAGGATTTCCGCCATCCATGGCGGTTATTTCAGGCTACGGGCTGCCAGGCTTTTGGGACTATGGCAAGGTTCTCCAGGGCACCAAGCGGTCTTCGCGGACCTTCGTCGCGGGGCGCGCCTCCCACAGATTTGGCCCCTGAGGGGCCCTGCCTCAGGCGTTAGCCGGCCGAATTAATATCAGCCGTAAAACAGTACATTCAGACCATAGCCACCCACCATCAGCACCACGAATAGCACCAGCGAGAGAGCCAATGGCTTGATGCCAGCCTGGCGGATGGTGGCCCAGCGGGTCTTGATTCCCAGTGCCGCCATGGCGATGGCCAGGCTCAGCTGGGACGCCAGCTGCAGCCCGTCCAGCACCACCGCGGGCAGTGTCAGCACACTATTCA
>JBFGZM010000116.1:0-9393 GCA_041586815.1 Marinobacterium sp.
ACGGATCGTCAGTTTATCGGCATGCTCGGCATGCACGGCAGCTACGAAGCCAACATGGCGATGCACCATTCGGACCTGATTCTGGCCGTGGGCGCACGCTTTGACGACCGTGTGACCAATGGTCTGGACAAGTTCTGCCCCACCGCCAAGATTATCCATATCGATATCGATCCTGCGTCCATCTCCAAGACCATCAAGGCCGACATCCCCATCGTGGGCCCGGCCCAGGCAGTCCTGGCGGAAATGATCGAACTGGTTGCCGCGTCCAGGAAGCAGCCCGATGCGGCCGCAATCAAGACCTGGTGGGAGCAGATCGACGAGTGGCGCACGCGTCACGGCGGTCGCTACCGCACCGACGATTCCGACAAGATGAAGCCGCAGCAGGTCATCGAAATGCTGAGCAAGGTTACCAACGGCGACGCCTTCGTGTGTTCCGATGTTGGCCAGCACCAGATGTTCGCGGCACAGTACTACAAGTTCAACAAACCCAACCGCTGGATCAACTCCGGTGGCCTGGGCACCATGGGCTTCGGTCTGCCGGCGGCCATGGGCGTGAAGATGAATTTCCCCGATGCCGACGTGGCCTGCGTTACGGGCGAGGGCAGCATCCAGATGAACATTCAGGAGCTGTCCACCTGCAAGCAGTACGACCTGCCGGTGAAAATCATCAACCTGAACAACCAGTCGCTGGGCATGGTACGCCAGTGGCAGGACATGAACTACGAATCGCGTCATTCGCACTCGTACATGAAATCCCTGCCCGACTTCATCAAGCTGGCCGAGGCCTATGGCCATGTCGGCATGAAGGTCGAGAAGTATGCCGACCTTGAAGGCGCCATGCGCGAAGCCTTCGCCATGAAAGACCGCCTGGTGTTCATGGATATCTATGTGGATCCGTTTGAGCACGTATACCCCATGCAAGTACCGCGCGGCTCGATGCGTGACATGTGGCTGACCAAAACGGAGAGAACCTGAGCATGCGACATATCATTTCAGTTCTGTTGGAAAACGAACCGGGTGCCCTGTCTCGCGTTGTCGGCCTGTTCTCCCAGCGCAACTACAATATCGAGTCCCTCACCGTGGCCCCGACCGACGATGCGACCCTGTCGCGTCTGACTGTCACCACTGTCGGCGATGATCGCGTTATCGAGCAGATCACCAAGCACCTGAACAAGCTGATTGACGTTGTGAAGGTGGTCGATCTGACCGAAGGTGAACACATCGAGCGCGAGCTGATGATGATCAAGCTCAAGGCCTCCGGCGCCGCCCGCGCCGAGATCAAGCGCACCGCGGATATCTTCCGTGGCCAGATCATCGATGTAACGCCCAACACCTACACGGTGCAGCTGATCGGCGCGAGCGACAAGCTCGATGCCTTTATCAGTGCGCTGGGCACCGCCAACATCATGGAAGTGGTGCGCTCCGGTGTGTCGGGTATCGCCCGCGGCGAGAAAACCCTGAGCCTCTGATCCCAGCATCAGCCGGCCACAAAAAAGCCGCTTCCCATCGGGAAGCGGCTTTTTTTATCGGTGGCCTTTCAGCCCGGGACTGGGGCGGCGCACCGCCCCGACCTCGGGATCAGTTCTTCACTACATCGACAAAGTAGTGATCTTCACCGTTCACCTTTTCACGCACCAGGCCGTGTACATCGGTCTCGAAGCCCGGGAAGCGGCCATTGAAGTCCCGCACGAACTGCAGATAGCTGACGATGATCTTGTTGTAGCACTCGCCCGGTATCAGTAGCGGAATGCCCGGCGGATAAGGCGTTACCAGCATGGCGGTAATGCGGCCTTCCAGATCGTCGATCGCCACACGTTCCACCTGGCGGTGCGCCATCTTGGCCCAGGCATCAGCCGGGGTCATGGCCGGCTGTATCTGGGACAGATACATGTCGGTGGTGATGCGGGCAACATCGTACTGACGGTAAACGTCGTGGATATCGCTGCACAGATCACGCAGGCCGACACGCTCGTACTTGGGATAGCGCTTGGCGAATTCCGGCATGATGCGCCACAGCGGCTCGTTGTTGTCGAAGTCATCCTTGAACTGCTGCAGTTCGGTCACCATGGAGTTCCAGCGGCCCTTGGTGATGCCGATGGTGAACATGATGAAGAACGAGTAGAGCCCGGTCTTCTCGATAATGATGCCGTGCTCTGCCAGGTACTTGCTGACAATCGCCGCCGGAATGCCGACCTCATCAAAGTTGCCATCCACATCCAGCCCCGGCGTGATGATGGTAGCCTTGATCGGGTCGAGCATGTTGAAGCCCGACTCGATTTCGCCAAAGCCATGCCAGCGATCACCGGAATGAATCACCCAGTCGTCGCGATCCCCCATGCCTTCATCGGCAAGATTGTCCGGCCCCCAGACCTTGAACCACCAGTCATCGGCACCGAATTCGTCATCCACCTTGCGCATGGCACGGCGGAAATCCAGCGCTTCCAGAATGGATTCCTCCACCAGCGCGGTGCCCCCCGGCGCTTCCATCATGGCAGCCGCCACGTCGCAGGAGGCGATAATGGCGTACTGCGGGCTGGTGGACGAGTGCATCAGGTAGCTTTCGTTAAAGCGGTGCGTATCCAGCTTGCGGCTCTTGCTGTCCTGCACCAGGATCTGCGACGCCTGGGACAGACCGGCCAGCAGCTTGTGGGTCGACTGGGTCGCAAACACCAGGGTGTCGTCCGAGCGCGGACGGCCGGAGCCGATGGCATGCATGTCGCGGTAGAAGCTGTGGAAGGCCGCATGGGGCAACCAGGCTTCGTCAAAGTGCAGCGTATCGATGGTGCTGCCCAGCATGTCCTTGATGGTTTCGACGTTGTAGAGCACACCGTCGTAGGTGCTCTGGGTAATGGTCAGAATGCGCGGTTTCTTGTTGGCCGCATTGCGGGCAAAGGGATTGTCGGCGATCTTCTGACGAATGGTTTCGGGGTCGAATTCGCTCTTCGGGATCGGCCCGATGATGCCGTAGTGGTTGCGGGTCGGCATCAGGAACACCGGAATCGCGCCGGTCATGATGATCGAGTGCAGAATCGACTTGTGACAGTTGCGGTCTACCACCACGATGTCGCCGGGCGCCACGGTGGAGTGCCACACCACTTTGTTGGAGGTCGAGGTGCCGTTGGTAACGAAGAACAGGTGATCGCAGCCGAAAATGCGCGCCGCGTTCTGCTCGCTGGCCGCCACGGGGCCGGTGTGATCCAGCAGCTGACCGAGTTCATCGACGGCGTTGCAGACGTCGGCCCGCAGCAGGTTCTCGCCAAAAAACTGGTGGAACATCTGCCCGACCGGGCTTTTCAGAAAGGCCACGCCGCCGGAATGCCCCGGGCAGTGCCAGGAATAGGAGCTGTCGCTGGCATAGTCCATCAGGGCATCGAAGAACGGCGGCGCCAGGGAATCCAGGTACTTCTTGGCTTCGCGGATGATATGCCGGGCCACGAACTCGGGCGTATCCTCAAACATGTGAATGAAACCGTGCAGTTCACGCAGGATTTCATTGGGTATATGGCGCGACGTCCGGGTTTCGCCGTACAGGAAAATGGGAATGTCGGAATTGCGCTTGCGCACTTCCTGAATAAAGCCGCGAATACCCGCCAGCGCTGTTTCGACATCGGCATCACTGCCATCGCCAAACTCTTCGTCGTCGATCGACACGATAAAGCTGGAGGCACGGCTGGCTTGCTGGGCAAAGGCAGTCAGGTCGCCATAGCTGGTAAAACCGATAACCTCAACGCCCTCCTGGCCGATGGCTTCGGCGAGGTCGCGAATACCGGAACCCGAGATATTTTCAGAACGGAAGTCTTCATCGATGATGACTACAGGAAAGCGAAATTTCATGTGGGACCAGTCACTCGTTAGGAACAGGTGAGTAAGGAAAGCGCGCTCCGGCGCCGCAGGGGCTAAATCGCCATCGCAGCACACTGTTCACACCACAGAGTCTTCGTATCCGTGGATTCATGCGAAAACGCTCAAAACATCATAGCAGCGCAGCAAAGCCCTGCGACTCACCCGGCATTTGAAACCCGGGCGCAGGACTGCAATTTTACCAGATTGATATCCATGTGATAGCAGAGAATACAATCTGTTAGAATCCCCTGCGCCACGGCGTTGCGGGAGCATTTCTGCGGGGTAGCGGCAACCCCCGGCACTGGCACGCGATGTCAGGGCTACACTTAGGCGACAGCCTTGTACGACTTTCAGGAAACTCTATCGGCATGAAGTGGCGACCCGGCCAGTCCAGTACCCCTCCGGATAGGCTAGAGCCCACCCTGATGAGCTTTATCTGGCGCTACAGCTCCAGGCACCAGTTCGCCCTGCTGGCCATTACCCTGCTGTCCTTCCCGGTGCTCTACGCCAGCCTGGAACTGCCCAAGCGCATCCTCAATGACGCCATCGGCGGCAGCGAATTCCCGGTACAGATCCTGGGCATGGAATTCCTGCAACTGCCCTTCCTGCTGCTGCTCAGCTTTGTCTTTCTGCTCATGGTGCTTTGCAGCGGCCTGATCAAGATGCGGCTGAACATTTACAAGGGGATCGTCGGCGAGCGCCTGCTGCGACGCCTGCGTTTTCGCCTGATCACCCATGTACTACGCTTTCCCGCGGCCCGTTTCCGGCGCACCTCCCAGGGCGAGGTAGTGTCCATGGTCACGGCCGAGGTGGAGCCCCTCAGTGGCATCATGGGGGATGCCCTGGCACTGCCGCTGTTCCAGGCCGGGCAGATGATCACCATTCTGACCTTTCTGTTTATCCAGAACCCCTGGTTTGGGCTCGCCGCCGTGGCCCTGGTACCACTGCAGGCCATCATCACCCCCCTGCTGCAGCGGCGCATCAACCGGCTGCACCGCGAGCGGGTGCGCCGGGTCCGCAAGCTGTCGGAACTGATCGGCGAATGCGTCCAGGGCCTGGACGACCTGCGCAGCAACGGTGGTACACCCTACGCGCTGGCGATTTTCAGCCACCGGCTGGGCGGTATCTTCCAGGTCCGCGGCGATATTTTCCGCAAGAAGTTCTTCATGAAGTTTCTCAACAACTTCATCAACAACCTGCCGCCCTTTCTGTTCTACGCCGTGGGCGGCTACCTGGTGATCCAGGGCTCACTGTCCATCGGTGCCCTGGTGGCCGCCATCACCGCCTACAAGGATATCGTCACCCCCTGGCGCGAACTGCTCAATTACATCAGCCAGATTCAGGAAACCAGCGACCGTTACAAGAGCCTGCGCGACCAGTTTCAGCCCGATGACCTGCTCGATGCCGACCTGCTCGAGGAGCAGCATGACGCATTGCCACGGCTCAACGGCCCGATTCGCCTTGACCAGGTCAGCGTCACCGACTCCAATGGCAGCCGGGTGCTATCGGACATCAACCTGCAGATTCCGCCCGGTTCCATGGTTGCCGTGCAGAGCCACAACAGCACGGTACGCCGGGCCTTTTCCCAGCTGCTGTCCCGCAGTGTCAGCCCGTCATCCGGCAAGGTGACCATCGGCGACCACGACCTGTGCCGCCTGAATCAGGCGGTCATCTCGGCCCGTATCGGCATCGCGACCTCCACCCCCTACCTGTTCAATGCCTCGGTGGGCGAAAATATCTATATGCCGCTGCGGCGCAACCCCCGCGCCGACATCAGCAGCCAGGACCTGGACGATCCCGAGCTGCAGGAGTCCCTGGCCTCCGGCAACAGCACCTACCCGGTCAATGCCGAATGGCTGGACCTGGACATCGCCCGTTTCGGCAAGCTGGACGAACTGAACCAGTGGTGGCTGATGATCGTAGATGCCATGGGTAGCGAGGACTACCTGTCCCAACGCGCCCTGGACGCCCGCTTCGAGCCTTCGGACCGGCCCAACCTGGCGGAAAAGATGGTCGAGTTCCGCCCCCGGCTGGTGCACCGGCTGGAAGAGGAAAACCTGGCCCGCTTCATTCATCCGTTTAGCCGCGACAGCCTGAACTCGAGCCTGACGCTGACAGAAAACCTGCTGTTTGCCATCCACATCCACTCCAGCCGGGACGAGCACATCGCCACAACCCGCCAGCTGATCAAGCGCTTCAACGCTGCGGGCTTCGAACCCGAACTTGAACACTATGCCCGCGGCCTGCTCGAAACCCTGGTGCACACCTTTGCCTCCATCGGCCCGAATCACCCGATTTTCAAGCGACTGGGCGGGCTGAACCACGAAACCTTCCTGGCATTGCAGGAAGTGCAGCAAAAGCAGCACACCGGACGGCCACTCACCGCCGCCGAATCCGAGCTGCGCCTGTCCTTGCCCTTCATGGTGACCGCCGAGCAACTGGACATGCCTTTGCCCAGCGGCATCTGCAACGCCGTGCTGTCCATGCGCGAGGCCTGTATCCCGCTGCACGAGGCACTCTTTATGACCCGCTACCGTCCGCTGGATGAACACCGCATCAACCCCGGCATCAGCGTGCTGGAGAACCTGATTTTCGGCAAGCTGGCCAGCGCCGGCGAAACCAATGAACGCAGTATTCGCAGCATCATTGCCGAAGAGCTGCTGCAGGCCGGACTGCACGGACCGCTATCCATGCTGATCCGCAGTATCCCGGTGGGTCTGGGCGGCTCAGAAGTCCCACCCATCGCCCAGGAGCGCTTTGCCTTCCTGCGCGCCACCATCAAGAAACCGGACATTCTGGTGCTGGATCAGGCTCTGGCCAGCCATTCCGTTGCCCAGCGCAATGAAGCCCTGCGCAAGATCCGACGCCTGCTGCCCGAAGCCACCATTTTTGTGCTGGAACCGAGTTTCAGCAACAGCGAACAGTTTGACCTTACTCTCACGCTGGAGGACGGCCATGTCGCCATCGATGGCAGCCCCAAAGTCGCTGCGGAGCAGGAACCGGAAACCATCGAAGACTTCGAGAACAAGCGCAAGGTCATCGCCAGCACCGAAGCCTTCGCCCGGCTAAGCCCCGCCCAGGTACGCCTGCTGGCCTATGCGTCACGCTGGGTACGGGTCGATACCGGTGAATGCTTGTTCCGCAGCGGCGACTTGCCCGATGGCGCCTACATCGTGGTCGAAGGCCTGGCCGAGCTGTGCTGGCCCAACGCGCTCCCCGGTGACGCCCCCGTCAGCGAGGTGGGCCCCGGGCGCCTGATCGGCGATTTGTCGGTGATTGTCGACCAGCCGCGCAACATGGACCTGCTGGCCCGCAAACCCGTGCTGGCCCTGCGTATCGAGCGCCGCGAACTGCTCGAAATCATCGAGAATGACACCATGGTGGCCATGAACCTGCTGCGTACCGTGTCGGGCCACCTTTTCAGCGCCGCCGAAACCATACGAAGCGAACGCAGCGGGGATGGCCGTGAGTGACGGACGTAACGCCATGATCAAGCTGCGGCCTTACCAGCAGGAAGCCGTCGATGCGACTCTGCGGCACTTTCGCGCCGGCGACGACCCCGCCGTCATCGTCTTGCCGACGGGCGCCGGCAAGAGCCTGGTGATCGCCGAGCTCGCCCGCCTGGCCCGGCGCCGCATTCTGGTACTGGCCCATGTACGCGAACTGGTCGAGCAGAATCACGCCAAGTACGCCGCCTTTGGCCTGAGCGCCGGCATTTTTTCAGCAGGACTCGGGCTGAAGGACAGCGGACACCAGGTTACCTTCGCCAGCGTGCAGTCGGTGGCGCGCAACCTGGACCAGTTCAAGAATGCCTATTCGCTGCTTATCATCGACGAGTGCCATCGCGTCAGCGATGGTGATGACAGCCAGTATCAGCTGGTTATCAGCTGCCTGCGCGAACAGAACCCGAGCCTCAAGGTGCTCGGGCTCACTGCCACACCCTATCGACTGGGCCAGGGATGGATTTACCAGCACCACTACCGCGGCTTTGTGCGCAGCGAAGAAGCCCGGCCCTTTCGCTACTGCATCTACGAGCTGCCGCTGTCACAATTGATTCGTGAAGGCTTCCTGACCCGGCCCGAACTGGTGGATGCCAGCATTGCCCACTACGATTTTTCGGGACTGCAGGCCAATGCTGCCGGGCACTACAGCGAAACAGAGCTCAACAGCCTGCTGAGCCAGTACCCACGGGTGACAAGGGCCATCTGTGAGCAGATACAGGAGCAGGCAGCGGAGCGGGCCGGGGTGATGATCTTTGCCGCCACGGTAAAACACGCTCAGGAAGTCACCGGCTACCTGCCGGGCGATTGCACCGCCCTGGTGACCGGAAGCACCCCCACCGCAGAACGCGAATCGCTGATCACACGCTTCAAAACCCGGGAACTGAAATACCTGGTGAATGTTGCCGTGCTGACCACCGGTTTCGACGCCCCCCATGTCGACCTGATTGCCATTCTAAGACCCACCCAGTCGGTCAGCCTCTACCAGCAGATCGTCGGCCGCGGCCTGCGGCTGGCCCCGGGCAAAGCCGACTGCCTGGTAATCGACTACGCCGGCAACGGCTTCAACCTCTATGCCCCCGAAGTCGGCAGCAAAAAGCCTGGCAGCGACAGCGAACCGGTGCAGGTGTTCTGCCCCGGCTGCGGCTTTGCCAACATTTTCTGGGGCAAGACCGATGGCGCCGGCACCGTGACCGAACACTATGGCCGCCGCTGCCAGGGGCTGCTGGAAGACGATGAGGGCCAGCGTCAGCAATGTGACTACCGCTTTCGCTTCAAGGAGTGCCCGCACTGTGGTGCCGAGAACGATATTGCCGCACGCCAGTGCCATCAGTGTGAAGAGGCCATCATCGACCCCGACGATCTGCTCAAGCGCGCCCTGCAACTCAGGGACGCCCGCGTAATCCGCTGTGCCGGCGTCAGCTTTGCCGAGCACAAGGGCGCCCTGCGCATCAGCTATCACGACGAGGAAGGCGAGGAACTGCACGAACGTTTCGACCTGCGCCAGAGCGGCCAGCGCGCGGTATTCAACCGCCTGTTCGGCCGCCGTTTCAATGGCGCCACCGAGCCACGGCGCTTTGGCAGCCTGGCCGAGGTACTGGAGGCAGCCCAGGCATTCAGCGCACCGGACTTCGTGGTTGCCCGCAAGGCCGGCCCCCACTGGCGGGTACGCGAGCGGCTGTTCGACTACAGCGGCCGTTACCGCAAGGCGAATGAGCTGTAAAAGCAGGGGCAAGGTGCAAGAAGAGCAGGGGCGAGGTGAAAGGTACAAGGGAGAGAAGATACGTGGCCGATGACACGCCTGGTTATTCGTGATTGGTGATTGGTGAACCGACAGCTTACGGCTTACGGCTGAAGGATCTCTCCCTGAGTAGAAACGCAAAAGCCCCGGCGCCAAAGCACCGGGGCTTTTTATCATCATGCCGTCAGCGCGGCAGCGATCAGGCGCCGATCACGCCGCCATCTTCACGGGTTACCATGATGATGCTGGAGCGCGGCTTGCCGCCTTCCTGGTAGTCCGGGAAAGCACCGGTGGGGTGCTGGATACCGA
>JBFGZM010000117.1:0-9391 GCA_041586815.1 Marinobacterium sp.
CAGTCATGGCGCAGCACAAAGGGATACTGCAACAGAAGCCTGAATGGACGCAGAAGCGCTGCAAACACCCGCACCCTGCTTAGCCAGGTACAAGCCAAGCTGAAAACGAGCTCTCTCACAATGACCAAGCACAGAGACTAGCCGATGAACCTCAAAGATCCTTTCGGGCGCCAGGAGAAAAAACGCGAACGCGAATACGCCTCGCTACGGCAGAAACTGCCAGGTGCAGGCGTCAGCACCCGGGCCGATGCCGAGCAGCTGATGGAGAACATAGGCAAGCGCGCCAAGTACGGCTTACTGATTATTATTCCACTGACGTTGCTGCTGATGCTGCTCATACCCGAAGGGCGTCTTATTTGCGGCACAGCCGGCATCATGGTGAGCCTGTGGGTGTACGTCACCAGCCGCAAAATCCAGGGTCACGTTCAGCGTTATATCAAGGAAGAGCTCACCACTGACAGCGACTCCGAGCCAGCGACGCCCGACGACTCCGCAACCTTGTAGTTGCAGCCGGGCAGACTTTTCCGGCTCAAGATCATCGCAACAAGGCCGTGCTGCCCCCTGGAAGCATATCGCTAGCTGAAGCGCTGCCTTGTCATCGACTGGCTATCTCCGATAGCCCCAGCCATGAATGTCGCACTCATTATCTGAATTCCCGGTGTTCCAAGAATACCCTCAGGCTCTGTAGGGGGAGTGTCGCACTTCAGGGTTGAATTCGCGTCCTTCCCTCAGAACATCAGACTATAGATCATGCGCAATGCCGTCAAAAACAAGAACAACGCAAACAGCTGACGTAAACGGCGAGCATCAACAGAGTGAGCCAGTTTGGCACCATAAGGTACGCACAGCATAGTCATCGGTACGATGAGCGCCAAACCTGCGAGGTTAATGTAGCCAAACGTGAATGGCGGCCGATTGGCGACATCCAGACCATTGATCATAAAACCAAACGCCCCTGGCAGGCTGATGACAACACCAAGAGCTGCACCTGTGCCAACGGCTACATGCATCGGGGTTTTAAAGGCGCTTAGTATCGGCACGCTAAGCGTCCCACCGCCAATTCCCATGAGAGTCGATAGGCCGCCAATACTGCCGCCTATCACCGAGCATCCAAATGTTCCAGGCAGGCCATTGCTCAATTGCGGCGACTGTTTGCGAAGCCCCATATTTGCAGCAACCATAAAGGCAATCACGGCAAACACGGCCGTGAGAGCTTCGCCACTCAGCCAGTGACTAGCCACTGCGCCCACAAAAACCCCTGCAATTACAGAGGGAATGAGGCGTTGTAGCAGTTGTTTGTCGAGACTGCCTCGCTTGCGGTGTGCTCGCGCGGAAATGATTGATGTCGGGATAATAGTCGCCAAAGAGGTACCTACTGCGACATGCATGCGTACCTCTGGATCGACGCCTAGTAAGGTGAACAGGTGGTAAAGCACCGGAACGATGACTATCCCACCTCCAACCCCCAGCAAACCGGCTAGAAGGCCGGCAATCATTCCGGTAACCAAGAGCGCTACAACCAACCCGAGCAACCAAGGGAGGCTGTATTGCGACATAAAATCTATTAGGCCTGCCTGAGCAAGAAGCTCTTGGAAGCCACCCTGCGTGAATAAATCCATCGTTCAATTCCTTAATAACTCATTGCACAGTCATCTTTAGGAGGACCGGACCCACCTGTGAGCATGCCTTTCTCCCAATCGATCCAGATCAACTGCCCGCCTCCCAGAGGCTCGTGCAGCTCGGCAAGCTTGTAACCATAGCGATTCAGTTCATCGCGCACGATTTGAGGTATGCCGTCCTCCACCTGTAACTTTCCCTCGCTGTAGAACACTCGTACTACATCGAGTGTCTATTGAGGGGTAAGGACAAAATCAATTATTCCTGTCCAAACATGCACCTGGCCCTTGCGTTGGCAATCTCCGCCCGATACCTGCAAGGCCGCTACCGAACCATCCCAAATACCCACCTCAAAACCCAAGCCGGCGGCGATCTGCGCCGACATCGGGTCAAATACTGAAGCGGAGTGGTAACAATGCTGGCTACCGGGCAGGGCTCGAAACTCACTGCGCAATTGTTGATGGGGCATTCCAGCTAATTTTGTCATCGACAGCAAGACACATCCCCATACCCGAATCCACTGATGCAGTTCAGCCGCATCGGTATTTTCGGATGCACGCTTAGCGCCAAAGTCACCCCTTTACCAGCCCGCCACGGCCCCATCACTGCGCGGATCACTGCCGCCTTCGAGCAAGCCGTTCGCGTGTCGGACAATGGCGCCGGCGTGGCCCATGGTTTCGTCGTAGTCGTCGAGAACTTCGACCTGATGACCCTTGGCTGTCAATTGATCGATACAGGAATTTGAAAACCGAGCTTCCAGCTTGAGGTTTTCGCTGTCATTACCCCAAGTTCGACCCAACAACCAACGTGGCGCATCAATGGCGGCTTGGGGATTCATGTCGAAATGGACAATGCGACTGAAAACTGCGCTTTGGGATTGCGGCTGACCGTCGCCACCCATATTTCCGTATACCAGCGTGCGTCCGTCGCGGAGCTTGGCCATGGCGGGGTTGAGTGTGTGGAAAGGTTTGCGGCCAGGCGTCAGCGGATTACGTGACTTTGGATCAAGCGAAAAACTGCAGCCACGATTTTGCCAGTTCAGCCCAGAGGTTGGCAGCACAATACCGCTGCCGAATTCATGGTAAAGGCTCTGGATGAAGCTGACTGCTACGCCATCGCCGTCCACGACGCCCATCCACACCGTATCCGCTGGCCCCACACCAGCCCCCCAGGGCGCAGCACAATTAGGATCGAAGGCATCGGCCATGGCATCAAGGCGCTCAGGTGTCAGGAAGTCCTGCGCCTGTTGGGTCATGTGCGCCGGATCAGTAATGTGGAGGTCGCGGATGGTAAACGCGCGCTTGGTGGCTTCGACGCATGCATGTACGAACGGCGCACCCAAGGCGTCCATTTCCGGAGTGATGAGACGGTCGAGCTGGCCCAGTATCAACAATGAAACTAGCCCTTGGGTTGGCGGCGGGAAGTTATACACATCACCCCGCGAATGAGTCAGAACCAGTGCCTCGCGCCAGTCCGCGCGCTGGCTTTGTAAATCCGTTAGCCGCAGCGGGCTACCCGCAGCCTCAAGTTCGGCAGCGATATTATGCGCCAGGTCGCCTCGGTAGAAATCACTCAATCCGGCATCGGCCAGTTGCTCTAGGGTATCAGCTAGGCGTGGGTGCTTGAAACGCTGCCCCGTCTTCGGCGCCTGCCCGTCGAGTAAAAAGGTGTTGCTAAACCCGTCGATTGCCGCCAACTCAGCCTGCTTGGCGAGTGTGCAGCGGCTTTGACTGGATGTCACGGAAATGCCCTCCCTGGCATAGTCGATAGCATCGTTGAGTAACCTGCGTAACGGCAGGCGCCCTTTTAACGCCTCGCGCTGCCACTCGAAAGCCGCGTCCCAGCCCGACACTGTGCCGGCCACAGTGTTGGCGGCCAGTCCTCCCCGAAACGGAATACTGTGCAAACCTTGTTCGCGATAGCTTTCTAGACTGACTCCTGCCGCCGCACGACCGCAGGCATCCAATGCCATCGGCTTTTCACCAGGACGAGAGATCAACCAGAAGCCGTCCCCCCCAAGGCTATTCATGTGCGGATAAACCACTGCGATGGATGCAGCCGCAGCAATCATGGCCTCCACTGCATTACCCCCCTCGCGCATAACCGCCAGGGCGCTTTGTGAAGCTAGAGCATGAGGCGCGACTGCCATGGCGCGGGTGGCCCGAACTGGGTTGGGAATATGCAGCATTAGAGTCTTCCGGTAGATTGAGAAATATGAGTGGAATGCAACAGACGTGCCGCCTGCACGATGCGCTCATCGGCAAAGCGCGCTCCCATCAGCGACAGGCCCACAGGCGCACCATCGAAGCACTGCCACGGCATGACCACTTGTGGCAGCCCGGCCAGCCCGGCCATGCACAACAGGTTTTGCGAACGGGTGCGTATGTCGTTGACTTGCAGTGCAGAAGTATCCAGTCGCGGCGCACCTCCCGGAACGGGTGGCATTAGCAGCATACGGTTGTTACTCAACAACTGAGCAAGGACAGACTGGGCTTGCGAACGTATTTGTGAGGCAGAGAACACCTGGTCCCGCGTCACCTTGCTGGCGACAGCAAAACGTTGTGCCACATCGGCACCGAAGTCACATGCTGTAGTTTTTACCCACTCGCCATGCTGTTGCCAGACTTCGGCTGCTTGCAGCGTACGGAATGCGTGTGCCCAGATGTCCAAGGGCAACGTGCCCATACACAAACGCTCATACACAATATCGTGTTCGGCCAGCCACTGTTCGAACGAAGCTTGGACCGAAATATCCAGCTGGCTCAGGACGTCATCACTGACCAAAAAGCGGTAGGGTAGCGCTTCAGGTGTAACTGGTAGTTGCGTGTGTAGCAGGCTTTCCAGCGCGCAGCCCAGGGTTTCGCCGTCACGGGCAAACCATCCCACGGTGTCAAAGCTGTGGGCCAAGGTGAAACAGGCGTCTGCCGCCACCCGACCATGACTCGGGCGCATGCCCCAGACTCCGCAATAACTAGCGGGAAGACGAATTGAGCCCCCACAATCCGTGCCCAGCGCAAGGTCTGCATACTGCCCGGCCACTGCCACGGCAGAGCCGGATGAAGACCCGCCCGGAAGACATTCCGGGGCTGCGGGGTTAACTGGTGTGCCGAAGTGAGCGTTGATGCCGGCCAGACTGTAGGTCAACTCATCGGTAACGGTCTTGCCGACCCACTGGCAACCCTGAGTCAACAAAAACTGCACCGCTGGCGCCGTATGCCGGGCTGGCAACGCTTGCTTAAGCCATTGCGGATTACCAGCGCTGCAGCTCAGGCCAGCGACTTCGAAAACATCTTTGACAGCCAGGCGTACGCCGGCTAGGCGTGGCGAACTCACCTCCGCGGGTGGTGACGGCAGGTCGGCATAACCGCTTGCCATAAAGGCGCCGTGTAGTCCGGGTTGCACAAAGCTGCTCATAGATCCGCCCAACTGATGTGGGCGGCGACGATCCGCCAGGCCCCATCGATACGCACCCAACTTTGGGTTTGGCGACCCTGGCGCAGCTCTTGATCTCGGGTGAAAACCATGTTGGTAATCGCGAATGTGCTGCCAAAGGTACTGAGAGAACGCTCAACAATGGTGCGAGCTAACCCTTTCCCTGGTCGTGCACGACGGAATGCCTGAATCGCCGCATACCCGTATAAATGTTCACCAGAGCCGTAGCGCACAGTGTGGGGGCTATCCCAAAAAAGCTCATCCAGGACCGCAATGTCATTACCGATCAACGCTTGCTCGTAACGCTCGAAAGCCCGGTTCAGGCTCGCAAAGGCCCTGGGCTCGTTAACTACTGGGTCGCTGGGCGCGACCGCACCAAACAAAGCCGGGTCAGTCTGGCACACACCTCGGCCCAACAGCCCGTGATGACCGCCGGCCTCTAACATCGCGATGGCAATCAACGGTGTCGGCTGGTGACTCGACACCCGGGCGGCATCAATAGCACTGCCGAGCCTGAAGCCACTGAACACAGGATGTTGACCCACAAGCCATTGCGGTTTCGCACTACCAAGCGCGGGCATCCAGCCGCGAATAGTAGCTGCCGCCTCGCTGCTACAAGACCAGGCCTGGGCGCCAAAACCTGCGGCATCGATCACCCCGCTGTCACCCAGCATGGGGCTTGTTGCGCAGTGGATGGCACTCAACTTCGGACCTTGCGGCACCTGTGCTGCTGTAGTAATCCAGCGTTCAGCCTCATCAGCCAGTCGCACGCCAACATCGATACCATTGCCGGCCAATGCCAGCACCAATTGAGTGGCCTTCTTCGGGTCATCGCTGCGCGTTGCATCAAGCATCAGATGGCAGGCCGCCATCCACAAGGTAAGGAAGAATAACGGCGTGGTATCGAGCATATTCCTGACTTCGCCGTCTGGCAGGCATAACTCACGCGCAAGGGTTGCTGTCGCCACCGTGGTGCAACTGTGCAAGTCGTCCCCGCCTTGCAGCCCGGCAACCGCCAAAGTCAGCAGATCGACGGGGGTCTTTTGCAGCATGTTATGCAGCAAGGGCGCCAAATGTTGATCACGCCAGATCATACGCGCAAGGATAGCTGGATCGCGGCTGCCGAAACGGATTTGCGGACCAACGCCGCTACCCAATAAGGACCAGCTGGACAACCCTTGTGGTCGCGCAACGTCTGCCACTTCAACAAGGCTGGCCGAAGGCGAAACCACCGCGGCTAGGGGCAGCACCACTCGGTAGTGCTGGGCTGGCAGCAAACGGACCTCACCACTGGCAATCAACGCCTGAGCCTGTTCCTCGGTGCCCGCCCACCCTTCATACAGGCAACACATTACAGCAGACGACAACACCGGAGGGCTGGGGCAGCGTGGATCAGCGAAGGGCGGCCCAGCATGCAGCAGTGTCTTCGGTGCCAGGTTTATTGCGTCGCCTGCTCTGCGCACGCTCGTCCACACAGGGCGAACGGCATAGAGTCTGTCCAGCGCTTCGTGCAAGCTTGGCTGAGCATCCATGGGCATCGATTCTACATTCATGCTAACAAGCCTTCAGGAGAAGCAACGCGGGGGACGGGCAAAATCTGCGCGGTAGCATCAAAGCGCTTGCCCGCGCGCAGGCAAAAGACTGGCTGCAGCATGCGACGGGCAATAACTTCAGTGCCTTCATTGTCGCGCAGCAGCCAGGCGCCCTCTTCGTCGCTGAGGACACTTATATCGGCTTCTCGGCCGACACCCAGTGTGCCGATCTCATCGCTCATCCCTGCCAGTTTCGCTGCGTTACTGGTGACCATCGGCACCAGTTGCTCAAGACTCAAGCCTAACGCCATCATGCTGACCATGGTTGAGACGAGGCTGAAGCGTGAAGTACCGGTGAACAGGTGCTCTTCGTCCGGGTGCTCGTCTGGGGTACCGGCAGGTGCTGGGACATTCGTGTTGTAGCCATGCATGTCGGAACCCAACGTGTCCGGCACCACGCCGGCTGCAAGTACCTTGGCCGCCATCTTGTAGCTGAAGTGCGAGCCAGTGCCCACATCAACCTTAAGGCCGCGCTCAATCGCTTCGCTCACCAAGGGGTGCATCTCCCCGTTTTGCTCAACAAAACCACCCGGATGACGACTGAAAGGGTGCGCCAGCACGTCGCCCGGCTTCAACAAATCCAGCACTTGCGGGAAAATGTTGTCGGGATCGACCTGATATTCGGGCTCGTCGGGCATCGGCCACAATTGGCCAAAATGAATGTAGACCGGCAACGACGTCTGTTCACCGATCTGCGCAGCTTTAGTCATCACGTCCAGCCCCCAGCGGGCAAATCCACCGAGTTCGGCATGGGCCTTGATGCCTTTGACGATATCGCTGTTGGCCAAGGCCGATTTTACCGTGGCGTCAACATCCGAGCACGCCGGGCGATAGAGTTCGGGATAGAAATGCCCTTCCAGCCCGCCGACCAAATACGCTGACAGGAAAGACAGCACTCGGCTCTCGGCCGGCTCAGCGATGAACTTGCGAAATCCCGGTAAGGTAATACAACTGGCGCCGCCTTGATCAATAAGCGTCGTCACGCCGGAATACACGCCACACATATCGGCGCTAAGCCCGAAGCGGCCGGTGACATATTGATAGATATGGCTGTGAGTATCGATCAGCCCCGGCAATACCAACTTGCCTGTGCAATCGATCAATTCGACATCCGGGCCAGCGTGGGAGTCAAGCAAAGCGCCAACGGCCGTTATCCGATTTCCCTGGACCATGACATCGCAAACGCAATCAATGGAGTTCTCAGGATCGATGACTCGACCGCTGTGGAGAAGGATTTTTTTCATGGCAATCCTCTAGAAGTAGCTTGGGTATATTGTGTCAGGCAATCCACATGCCAACTCAAATAAAATATAAAGTTATATGATTTCATCTTATTGTTTTTTATCACTTTATTTTTAATAAATAAAGAGTGGCATACCTTCTTTAAAACTCAATCACAGGTAGCTTTTCGCATCACTGCAGCACCGTTTCAAGACGAACTGCACTAGCCCGGTGCATTGAGTGGCATACCTCGTATGTTATACTGTGCGAACGGGGTATGGAAGACTCAATGAAATTTAAGGGGCATAACCCGATTTCACCCTATAATCCAAGTCTTATAAGCTGATGACTCAATCGACCTCCCACCACCGGTGGCTCTTACAAATGACAGGTTTTCGCTACCCATGAGTACAACGCGCGACGATGAAATCCAGACCGAGTTAAACCTTGCCTTCGGTCGCTCCACTTTGCTTGGCCGGCCAGGCTTCTTGATCCGCCGATTGCATCAGATCCACTGCGGGCTGTTTCTGGATGAAACCCGTGAGTTCAATATCACGCCAGTGCAGTACAGCTTGATGACTGCGCTGGGCATGCATGGGGAAATGGACCAGAAGTCAGTCTCGTTGAAAATAGGGCTTGAGCGCACCAGCGTTGCGGAAGTGATTCCCCGGCTGGAGTCGCGCGGCCTGCTGCAGCGGCGACAGAGCACAGAAGACCGTCGGGTGAAGCTGGTCAAACTCAGCCGCAAGGGTTTGTATTTACTAAAAAAGATGGAAGAACACGTGCAACGTGCCCATGATCGTACGATCGAGACAATCCCACAGGATCAGCGAGCTTTATTCATGTTGCAGCTCATTCAGCTGGTAGAGGCTAATAATGACATAGGCTGCGCACCGTTCAGCCTTGAGTGCACCGACGATTAATCAACCGCTCTCGGATCCGAGGCACCACTACCGTGAAAACGTGACAGGAACTATTGCGTGCGCACGGCCTGGGGCGCACCGAAAAAGGCTACTGGAGCACTACTTTCAACAATGTCGCCGGCATCCATAAACACGATTCGGCTGGCGACCGCCAGGCTCTGCGCAGTAACACTGCCATGTAAGCCGAGTTATACAACACCAGCGCCAGCACACCGCTGGTCCAGCTGGACAAGCGAATACCCATGGATGGCCCGGCAAAGTAGATCAGGTAGACAAATAGCAGAAACGGTACGCAACGCATGCCGTCACAAAACAGTTCGGCGATAAGGCCGCGATGACATCACCATCGGAGTTAGCAGGACTCTCATCAGCAACGATATCGTTGCCGCGATGATGATCAGTATCAGTGTGTCGAGAAAACCGTTCCAGATGTCTGGTAACGGGCCCCATAGCGTCAGAAAATCCCTGATCATGCGACTACCTCTGGTCTGGAAGCAGGTCGCTCCAGACGGTGCTGCAGGCGAATCATCAGATAGACAATACGCTGCAAAAAAACACTGCGAAAATGAATGGAGGCAATGGGTCATAGGTGCGTGCGCCGACACG
>JBFGZM010000118.1:0-9389 GCA_041586815.1 Marinobacterium sp.
CGATTACCGCCCTGCCGCCGTGGCCGAGCACAAGATCAAAAAGGGTGCCGAGGAGATCATGGAGCTGCGCCTGGTGAAGAACCCGGACATCGTCGCCAGCGTCGCCGCCCTGCCCCGCAAACCCTTTACCGTGGGCTTTGCGGCCGAAACCCGGGACCTGCTCACCTATGCCCGCGGCAAGCTGGAGCGCAAGAACCTGGACCTGATCGTCGCCAACGACGTTTCCCAGCCCGGCATCGGCTTTAACAGCGACGACAATGCCGTGACCCTGATCAGCCGCGATGCGGTAATGCCGCTACCCCAAACCTCGAAACGCCAGCTGGCCAGCCAGCTGATCCGTCAAATTGCCGATCTGTATAACCGAGCCCAATGAAAAAACTGCAAGTAAAAATTCTCGACTCCCGCATCGGCAGCGACTTCCCGCTGCCCGCCTATGCCACCGCCGGTTCCGCAGGCCTGGATCTGCGCGCCTGCCTGGACGCGCCTGTCACACTTGAGCCCGGCCAGACCGAACTGCTGCCCACCGGCCTTGCGATCTATATTGAAGATCCCGCGCTGTGCGCTATGATCCTGCCGCGCTCGGGGCTCGGCCACAAACACGGCATCGTGCTCGGCAACCTGGTTGGCCTGATCGATTCCGACTACCAGGGTCAGCTGTTCGTGTCCTGCTGGAACCGCGGCCAGACCACCTTTGTCATCGAACCCGGCGAGCGCATTGCCCAGCTGGTACTGGTACCGGTGGTGCAGGCGGACTTTGAGGTGGTGGAAGAGTTTCACGCCTCCGAGCGTGCCGAGGGTGGTTTTGGCTCGTCGGGCCGCCACTGATCGGCAAGCGCCCGCTCAACAGCGACCCTGAAATTACGAGGGCTGGCTGTTCAATTACTTTGCACAAAGGAGTGATACCGCAATGGCACTGACACGCAACGAAGCCATGAACACCGCCCAGGTGCTCAGTGAAGCGATGCCCTACATCCAGCGTTTCGTCGGCAAGACCCTGGTAGTCAAATACGGCGGCAACGCCATGATCGACGAGAAGCTGCAGAACAGCTTTGCCCGCGATATCGTCATGCTCAAGCTGATCGGCCTGAATCCGATCGTCGTGCACGGTGGCGGGCCGCAGATCGGCGACCTGCTGGAAAAGCTCAATATCGAGTCCCACTTCATCAACGGCATGCGCGTCACCGACTCCAAAACCATGGACGTGGTGGAAATGGTGCTCGGCGGCATGGTCAACAAGCAGATCGTCGGGCTGATCAACAGCAACGGCGGCAAGGCCATTGGCCTGACCGGCAAGGATGGCCAGCTGCTGTCGGCCCGCAAGCTGCGCGTCAAGCACAAAACTCCCGAGATGGTGGCCCCCGAAATCCTTGATATCGGCCACGTCGGTGAAGTCGAGAAGGTCAATGTCAAGGTGCTCGACATGCTGGTCAACTCTGACTTCATTCCGGTTATCGCCCCCATCGGCGTCGGCGAAGACGGCATGTCCTACAACATCAACGCGGACCTCGTGGCCGGCAAGATTGCCGAGGTGCTGCAGGCTGAGAAACTGGTACTGCTGACCAACATCGCCGGACTGCTCGACAAGGATGGTAAGCTGCTGACCGGCCTGTCCACCCGCCAGGTCGATGCCCTGATCGAGGATGGCACCATCTACGGCGGCATGCTGCCCAAGATCGACTGCGCCCTGAGCGCGGTAAAGAATGGCGTCAACAGTGCCCACATCATCGATGGCCGGGTGGAGCATTCCTGCATGCTGGAAATATTCACCGATGAGGGTGTCGGCACCCTGATCACCAACCGCACCCTCTAAGGTTCGGTCGCCGATCACCGTGTTACAGCAGCGCCCGCCACGCCTGTGGCGGGCGCGGGCGCTGCTGCTTCCCAACCGCACGCTTTAAAGGACTTTGCATGAGCGAGCAAACCAAGGTTTCGCGCAGCGAGCAGATTCTGCAGGCGCTGGCACAGATGCTCGAAAGCAATCCAGGCCAGCGCATCACAACCGCCGCCCTGGCTCGGGAGGTCGGCGTCTCCGAAGCCGCCCTGTACCGGCACTTTCCCAGCAAGGCCCGGATGTTTGAAGGCCTGATCGGCTTTATCGAAGAGACACTTTTTTCCCGTGTCACTCTGATCCTGGACTCCGACCAGGGTGCTGTTCGCCAGTGTGAACAGATACTCACCCTGGTGCTGGCCTTCGTGGAGCGCAATCCCGGCATGGCCCGCATTCTCACCGGCGATGCTCTGGCCGGCGAAACTGACCGCCTTCGCGCCCGGGTGCATCAGGTGTTCGAGCGCCTGGAGACCCAACTGCGCCAGATATTGCGTGAAGCCGAAATTCGCGAAGGCCTGCGTACCCACACCACGGCAGGCGCCACCGCGAACCTGATGCTGGCTACCATCGAAGGCCGCATCCGCCAGTTCGTGCGCAGCGAGTTTCGACAGCGTCCTACCGAACTCTGGTCTGACCAGTGGCCGCGCCTGGCCACGGGCCTGTTTCGCACCGCCGCCTGAGATCAGGCCCTGAATGCCACCGGATCTGCTGCTCGAACGTCTCGGCCTCTTTGTGTCGTCTTTGCTGGCCAATGGTCTCTGCGCGCTTGCCGGCGGCGGAGCTGGCCTGCTGCAACTGCCGGTACTGCTGTTTCTGGGCCTGTCCTTCAGTGTGGCACTCACGGCTCACGGGAACGGGGAGAGACCAGTGGCTGCACTGGGTTTTGAGCCAATCATACTCCTGCAGCCGAAACGCCCCATGCCATGACGCCCGAACTGCTGCTCGAACATCTCGGCCTCTTTGTGCTGTCTTTGCTGGCCAATGGTCTCTCGGCGCTTGCTGGCGGCGGAGCTGGCCTGCTGCAACTGCCGGTACTGCTGTTTCTGGGGCTCTCGTTCAGTGTCGCTCTGGCGACACACAAGATAGCCAGCGTCGCCCTGGGCCTGGGGGCAACACTGCGTCACTTGCGTGAAGGCCACCTTGAACCCCGTTTCTGCGGCTACATTCTGGCCTGCGGTCTTCCCGGCGTGGTGCTCGGTGCCTGGAGCATTCTCAAGCTGCCCGAAGCCTGGACACTGCTTGCGCTCGGCCTGCTGACCTGCGCGCTGGGTATCTATTCAAGCTGCAAGAAGCAGCTGGGCATGACATTCACGCCCCGCAATCGCGACCGTCGCGGCCTGATCATCGGTGGCGTCGGCTTGCTGCTGATTGGCATTCTGAACGGCTCCCTGACCTCCGGAACCGGCCTGTTCGTCACCCTCTGGCTGGTGCGCTGGTTCGGTTTCGACTATCAACGGGCAGTAAGCTATGTGCTGGTGCTGGTCGGACTGTTCTGGAACGGCATGGGTGCCCTCACCGTCAGTTTGCAGCAGGCGCCCCGCTGGCCCTGGTTGCCGGCATTGCTGCTCGGCGCCCTGATCGGCGCCTACTTTGGTGCTCACCTGTCCATCGCCCGGGGCAACAAGCTGGTGAAACACGCCTTCGAGACCCTGACCATTCTGGTAGGCATCAAGCTGACCGCGGATGCCCTCTCACTGCTGCAGCTATTCCCGGCCAGGGGCGGCTAGCACCCCGCCACGGACCCCGGGTCGCAGCCTTTCCAGATACGCAAAACCACAACAGACTGTTCGATTTTTGCTCTGTATCCGCCTGCACCAAAATGGCACAATTGCGACCAACTTAGGTGCACCGGATCGGTCCTGCCCAATTCCAACCCGGCGGGCAACTTTTCCGGGCACTGCTCGCTACTTGCCCGGAGACAGGGATGACCGTACTCAAAGGCCCATTTGACGGACGCAGATGGGCATTTTTTATCGCCGCCCTGGCACTGCTATTGGCGGCTGGAAACCTTCGCGGCGGCCTGGTGGTCGTGGGCCCGCTTGTGGCCGATATTCGTTCAAGCCTGGCTCTGTCCGCCGGCGAATTCAGCCTGCTGACGACCCTGCCGCTAATCTGCTTCGGCCTGGTATCCATCGGCGTCCCCGCCCTGGCCCGGCGCATCCGTGCACCTCTGCTTGTGTTCATGGCACTGCTGCTTATCGCGGCAGGGGCGGGCCTGCGTACCACCAGCCTGTTCAACCTCGTAATCGCTGGCACCCTGCTGCTAGGCAGCGCCATCGCCTTGCTCAATGTGCTTATTCCGGGTCTGGTTAAAGGCTATTTCCCACGTCAGATTGGCCTGATGACGGGACTCTACTCGGTCGCCCTGAGCCTCGGTGCGGGCTTTGGCGTCTACCTGGCCATACCACTGCGAGACACCTTCGGTGCCTGGCAGGCTCCATTGCTGCTCTGGTCCCTGCTGCCTCTGCTCTGCCTGCCCCTGTGGCTCTACATGCTGCGCGTGCGCACCCAGGAGGCACCCGGCCCCAGTGCCAGGGTTACGCTCTGGCGCGACCCGATCGCCTGGGCTCTGACCGTATTCATGGGGCTGCAATCCTTCTTCTTTTATTCCATCGCTACCTGGCTGCCAAAGATACTGATGGACGCGAATCTGGCAGACCAGGACGCCGGATTCGCCACTTCCATGATCAATCTGGCCGGCATCCCGGCCAATCTGCTGACACCCATGATTGCCGCCCGCATGAAAGACCAGCGGCCGCTGGCGCTGGTGATTTTTTTGCTTGGCACCACCGGGCTCTGTGGCCTCTGGCTGGCCCCCACGATGGCGCCAATTCTGTGGGCGGCACTGCTTGGCCTGAGCGCCTCGGCCTCCCTGAGTTTTGCGCTGTCACTCTTTGGCCTGCGCACCCGGAATCATGTCGAAGCCACCAGCCTGTCCGCCATGGCACAATCCCTTGGTTACCTGCTCGCCGCCACCGGCCCCATGATGCTGGGGCTGATCAACGACCGAACAAGCACCTGGGGGGCTGCCCTGCTGCTGCTCATGCTGCTGCAGCTGATACAGCTTGGCTGTGGCTGGTGCGCCGGACGCCCGGGCTTTGTCACCGCCGACAGGACACGCCGCGCCAAAACCTGAGCACCGGCGCCGCGTCTGCTGTCACTTAAGCCGGGATCTGTCCCCGTTCCGGTCCCTGTCAGCGCTTATCCGCCCCCTCGACTGTCGAAGTCAGCAATCCTGACTGATACTTAACGGGCCCACAGGATAACAAGACAGAGAACCATGGACCTGAACTCCGCACACCACAGCCGCATCGAAACCGACCTGCAGGCACTGATCAGTGCCCGACACTCCGCTACTGAGGCCACCCAGCTGCTGCGCCTGTCCCGCCATGTTTTCCAGCCGCAGACGGACAGTACTGACAACGATGCCAGCATGACGGCGCAGGACCGCTACGGCGCCCTGCTCGATATCTGGCAAAGCCTGCAGCAACGTCCCCCGAAGCAAACCCTGGTGCGCGCCTATAACCCCGACCCGGAGCACAACCATTGGCACAGTTCTCACAGCGTGATCGACATCGTCATGGACGACATGCCCTTTATCGTCGCCAGTTGCGCGACGGAGCTCGCTCGCCAGGGCCTGACCATTCACCGACAGGTTTACCCGATTTACCGCGCCGAACGGGACGACCAGGGCCGGCTGCTGCAGTACTGCGACAATGGCGCGGGCACGGTACCTGAGGGCCAGTGTGTTGAAACCCTGGTGCGCTTTGAAATCGACCGCCAGACCAGCCCCCAGGTACTGGCGCATATTGAATCTCGCCTGCAGCAGGTACTGCTCGACGTACGTTATACCGTGGAAGACTGGAAGCCCCTGCTGGAGCGAGTCGAGGAGGCGGCCAGCTGGTGCGAACAGCCTGACGTCAGCCGCCTGTATGAAGATAACGGCGAAGCCGTGGCACTGCTGCGCTGGATGGCCAGTGGCAACTTTCTGTTTGTCGGCTTTCGCTTCTATCGGGTCGAGCCCATCGAAGGCAAACGCTACCGGCTGCATTACGAAGAGGGCAGCGGCCTGGGCTGTTTCCGTGATCCCATTTCCGAATCCCAGAGTACCCTGGAGCTGGACGACTACCTCAGCCGACAGCTCGAAGCGCCTCAGATGCTGGTGCTGACCAAATCATCCACGCGGTCCACCGTGCAGCAGCAGGCACACTTCGATTACATCGGCGTCAAGAAAGCCACCCCGGCGGGAGAGGTGATTGGCGAGTGGCGTTTTTTCGGTCTCTATTCCAGCAAGGCATATGACACGCCCATCACCCAGATTCCGCGCATTCGCCAGCACGTGCAGCGTCTGCTGGATGCCTCCGGCATGCCCGACGACACCCACGGCTACAAGGCACTGCGCCACATCATCTATGGCTATCCGCGGGACGAGCTGCTTCAGGCCAGCTACGAACAGCTGCACGAAACCATCAATGGCATGCTGGAATGCGTCGAACAGCGTCGCTTTGGCGTCTTTCTGCGCCCCGACAGCTACGGTCGCTTTATCAATGTGATGATGCTGGTACCACGGGACCAGTACACCACCGATGTGAGAATCCGCGTACAGGACATATTGCTGCGCCAGCTGCACGGACACAGCGCGGAATACAGCGTGCGCCTGAGCGAACAGCCGCTGGCCATGATTCAGTTCAGCATTCACTGCAAGCAGGCCCACCGTCAGGAATACAACCGCGACCAGCTCCGCGGCCTGATTGCCGATGCGATTCAGAGCTGGCAGGACAAGCTGCACCAGGCTCTGCTCGCAAGCGTCGATGAAGCGCAAGCGAATCGGCTGTTTGAGCGCTTTGGTCCGCTGTTCCCCGCCGCCTACCGCGAAAACCACAGCCCCCGCACGGCGGTGGCCGACATCCATGAACTGAATGCCCTGCAGGCGGCGCTCACCACTCAGCTGTACCGCCCCGATACGGGGCCCGTGCGCTTCAAGGTTCTGGGGCGCGGTCACAGCCTCGCCCTGTCCGATGTGCTGCCGATCCTGGAACACCTGGGCGTACGGGTGCTGGACGCAACGCCCTACGCCCTCGGCGACGAGACCGACCAGGCCTTCTGGATCATAGATTTTCGCCTCGACAGCGAGACCGAGTTCGACCTTGAAAACGCGACCCTGCGCGAACAGTTCCAGCAGAGTTTTATCCGCACCTACTATGGCGAACTGGAAGATGACCGCTTCAATCAGCTGATACTGCGTGCTGGCATTTCGTATCACCAGGTCACGCTGCTGCGCGCGCTGTGCAAGTATTTGCTGCAACTGGGCCTGCCGTTCAGTCAGCACTACATCGAGCAGGCGCTGTGCCGCAACCCGGATATCTGCCTCCAGCTGCTGGCACTCTTCACGGCACGTTTCGACCCGGAAGCCCCTCCCAGCAGCCAGGCGCTGGGACAGCTCGTCGGCGCCGATATACTGGCGGCACTGGAAACCGTCGAGAACCTCGATGAAGACCGCATCCTGCGCCATTACCTGGGTGTAATGAACGCCATGCTGCGCACCAACTACTACCAGGCCGACGACGAACGGGAAAAGGGCTACCTGTCATTCAAGCTCAATACCCGCGCTCTGAACTTCGCTCCCGAACCGCGCCCGGCCTTCGAAATTTTCGTCTATGCCCCCTGGGTTGAGGGGGTACACCTGCGCGCCGGTCCCATCGCCCGCGGCGGCCTGCGCTGGTCGGACCGGCGCGAGGATTTTCGCACCGAGGTGCTGGGCCTGGTCAAGGCCCAGATGGTGAAGAATTCCGTAATCGTACCGGTTGGGGCCAAGGGCGGCTTCGTACCCAAGCAGTTGCCCACGGGTGGCGACCGCAATGCCATCCAGGCCGAGGTGATCCGCTGCTACGAAACCTTTATTCGTGGCCTGCTGGATATCACCGACAACCGTATCGGCGATGACACTGTCTCGCCAGACAACGTGGTTTGTCACGATGGCCCGGACCCCTATCTGGTGGTCGCCGCCGACAAGGGCACCGCGACCTTCTCCGATATCGCCAACCGCATCAGTGCCGAGTACGGTTTCTGGCTCGGCGATGCCTTTGCCTCTGGCGGCAGCAACGGCTACGACCACAAGAAAATGGGCATCACCGCGCGCGGTGGCTGGGAATCGGTCAAGCGGCTGTTCCGTGAACAGAACCGCAACTGCCAGAGCGAGGACTTCAGCGTCGTCGGCATCGGCGACATGGCCGGCGATGTATTCGGCAACGGCATGCTGCTGTCACGCCATATCTGCCTGGTGGCGGCGTTCAACCACCAGCACATTTTTATCGACCCCACCCCCAGCGCCGATTCCAGCTGGCAGGAGCGCAAGCGCCTGTTCGAGCTGCCGGGTTCCAGCTGGGCCGACTACGATCTCGGCCTGGTCTCGGCCGGTGGCGGTCTTTACCGGCGCAGTGCCAAGCATATTGACCTCAGCCCCGAGGCGCAGGCTGCGCTGGGTACCGAGCAGACCCGCTTTACCCCCAATGAGCTGATCCGGGTAATCCTCAAGGCCCCGGTAGACCTGCTATGGAACGGCGGCATCGGCACCTATGTCAAGGCCAGCACCGAGACCCAGGATCAGGTGGGGGACCGCAACAACGACAATGTACGGGTAGATGCCAATGAGCTGCGGCTGAAGGTAATCGGGGAAGGTGGCAACCTGGGCCTGACCCAGCGAGCCCGCATCGAGTTCGCCCGAGCCGGTGGCCTCGTCAATACCGATGCGATCGACAACGCCGGTGGTGTGGACTCCTCGGACCACGAGGTCAATTTGAAGATACTGCTCGACCAGCAGGTGATCGCCGGTACGCTTGGCGCACATGAGCGCAATCCGCTGCTCGAAAGCATGACCGAGGACATCGCCCGACTGGTACTGCGCCACAACTACGGCCAGTGCCAGATACTCAGCGCCGCCAACCAGGTGGCACCCCGGCGCATCAACGATCACCGCCGCCTGATGCAGCTGCTGGAAAAGGCCGGCCGGCTCAACCGCAAGCTTGAGTACCTGCCCAGTGACGAACAGCTGGATGAGCTGGCGCGCAATGGCCAGGGCCTGACCCGGCCTGAAATTGCAGTACTGCTGTCCTACAGCAAGCTGTGGCTGTGCGACCAGTTGATTGAGGATGGTATCGGCGACGATCCCTGGCTCGCGAAAGAACTTCACAACTACTTCCCGGGCATCATTCAGCAGCGTTTTGGCGATGCACTGCAGCAGCACCCGCTGCATGCGCAGCTGATTGCCACTCACTGCACCAACCTGATCTGCAATCGCATGGGCTCGACACTGGTCAGCTACCTGCAAAGCGAGGCCCATTGCAGCGCCCTGGACGCCTTGCGCGCCTGGATGGTGGCGCACCAGCTGCTGGACATGCCCACCATCTGGCGCGAGCTTGAGTGCTTCGAATACCAGCTGGACGACAGTCTGTTCCGCCGCCAGCTGTTGCGCATCCATTCCCTGCTTGAGCGTACCAGTCTCTGGCTGCTGCGCACCCATGGCAATCGACTGGATATCGCCGACCTGCTGACACGCTACGGC
>JBFGZM010000119.1:0-9375 GCA_041586815.1 Marinobacterium sp.
CTCAGGGTAAAATCGGTCATGGCGTATCACCTCTGTTGATTGAGATCTTGGTCGTGATCAATCAACAGGATACGCCATCCCTCCTATCTCCCCGTACACCAGAAATCACCATAACTCTTGAACGGCACAGTACAGGTCTGATTCCATCCGCTTATATCCGCCGCGGCGCCCAGTAGTGAAACGCGGTATCGCCGATGGTAGTGTGGGGTTTTCCCATGTGATTGTAGGGTCAAGACGGGGTTTGTCGAAGCGCAGCTTTGACCCGTTTTGACGACCGCAGCATACTTGCCTGCGGGACGGCTCGCCTGCGAGGCGCCAAGCATTTATTCAACGAAAGCGCCTCAGCTTCCGGTTGGGGCGTTTTTGTATGTGTTTTTTAAAGTGCCGCAGTCAAACACGCAGCAAAAGCGCCGCCTTCTCCTGTACCGCGTACGCTGCTAGTGAATTCCGGCCAGGTGATGCAATATGCCTGAATGTCTGTAATAAAATGAAATAGCTGCTTTGCGTCCGGGTCTGAACGTGCTAAAACGCCTGCATATTTACAGCAAGGGTAGTGCGAGTCCTATGTACAGTGAAGAAGATATCAGGCGCCTCAGGTGGCAGAGTCGTCGCGGCATGCTGGAGCTGGATGTGCTGTTGGTACCTTTTGTCGATGAGGCGTTCAGGCAACTGTCGCCGGAGGATCAGGTTCGGTTTGAGAAATTGCTCGGGTGTGAGGATCAGGACCTGTTTGTCTGGTTCATGCAGCGAGAGCTTGCGGGGGATCCCGATATTGCCCGGATGGTGAAAATGATACTGGATCGTGTTCAGCCCGCTTGAGGTTGCGATCAAGCCGTCCCGCATCCTTGGGTGGCTGCAGATACTGAGCCACCTGCTGGTCGTTGTGTTGCTGGTGCAGTCGGTACTGCCGCTTTATGCAGTTTCCAGTTTGATTGTTTTGGCCGGGCTGAGCCTGTGGTTTGGCTTTAGGCAACGCAGCAACGCCGTGCGGGCGCTGCGATGGGATGCGGATATACCGAGTATCGCACTCTATGTGCCCGAAGAGGGTTGGGTTTCAGCTCAGGTGCTGGAGTCGGTTCTCGTCTGGCGCTGGCTGCTGGTATTGAGGGTGCATGCCGCAGGCCGTCGATGGCGGCTGGTGTTGTTGCCAGACAGTGTTACGCGCGGGGCTTTCAGACGCCTGAGTGTGATTGCCAGGCTCGCGCCCATGCAGCTCAGTGAACCTGATCAGGCCACTCGTAATTGACTGGTGTCAGGATGGTATCACGTGCCTCTGGAGCGAGATCCGGATAGTCGAGCGTGTAATGCAGTCCGCGACTTTCGGTGCGCTGCATGGCCGAACGAATAATCAAATCTGATACCAGGGCAAGGTTTCGCAGTTCCAGCAGGTCGCGGGTCACGCGGTAGTTGCTGTAGTAATCCGTAATTTCCTGCTGCAGCAGGTCAACGCGGTGTTTCGCTCGTTGCAGGCGCTTGTTGGTTCGTACAATGCCCACATAGTCCCACATGAAGCGGCGCAGTTCTTCCCAGTTATGGGAGATGATAACGTCTTCGTCAGAGTTGGTTACCTGAGATGCATCCCATGCCGGCACGCTGATACTGCTGTCCGGGAATACAGTCTGGCAAGCGGCGATATCGGTGGCAACAGCACTGGCGAACACCAGACATTCCAGCAGGGAATTGGACGCCAGGCGGTTGGCGCCATGCAAACCGGTAAAGGCGGTTTCGCCAATGGCATAGAGACCGGGAATGTCGGTGCGGCCACGAATATCGGTAATGATGCCGCCGCAGGTGTAGTGTGCTGCCGGTACAATGGGAATCGGTTGGCTCGTAATGTCGATGCCCAGTTCGAGGCACTTCTGATAGATGGTCGGGAAGTGAGTCTTGATAAAGTCAGCGGGCTTGTGGGAAATATCAAGATAGAGGCAGTCACAACCCAGGCGTTTCATTTCGTGGTCGATCGCTCTGGCAACGATGTCGCGGGGGGCCAATTCGCCGCGCTCATCAAAGCGCGCCATAAAGCGCTCACCGTTCGGCAGCAGCAGGTGCCCGCCTTCTCCACGAACTGCTTCCGACACCAGGAACGACTTGGCCTGCGGGTGGTAAAGGCAGGTCGGGTGGAATTGATTAAACTCCATGTTGGCGACTCGGGCGCCTGAGCGCCAGGCCATGGCGATACCGTCCCCGGAGGCGCCATCCGAGTTACTGGTATAAAGGTAGGCCTTGGAAGCGCCTCCGGTGGCCAGCACGACTTGGCCGGCACGAAACAGCTGAACTTCGCCGGATCGGCTGTCCAGTACATAGGCTCCGACGCAGCGGTTGTTGGGCAGTCGCAGCTTGTCACGAGTAATGAGGTCAACGGCGATACAGTTTTCAAACAGCGTTATGTTGTGGGCTGCTTGGGCCTGCTGAATGAGCGTTTCCTGAACCGCCCGCCCGGTAGCGTCTGCGGCGTGAATAATTCGCCGGTGGGAGTGCCCGCCTTCCTGAGTCAGATGGAAATGGCTGTCTTCGCGGGTGAAGGGTACACCCTGTTCAATGAGCCACTGGATACTGCTGTTGCCGTGGCTTACGGTATATTCGACGGCTTGCTGACGGCTGAGCTCGGCGCCGGCGATCATGGTGTCGCTATAATGCGCCTGGGTTGTGTCGGTGTCATCGAGCACTGCGGCGATGCCGCCCTGGGCAAGCCAGGTGGAACCGCTGGTCAGCTGCCCTTTGCTCAGAACAGCAACGCTCAAGTGGGTGGGGAGCTGCAGGGCCAGCGTCAGGCCAGCCGCTCCGCTGCCAATGATCAAAACATCATGTATATGTTCGCTGGTCATGCTTAACCCTGAAAGCCCGAATGCCAAACAGCAATTATGCAATGTAGTAGTAGCGCGCGTGAACCTTTTGTGTCGGTTCAAGGGATATTTTTACGATTTGGCTGGAACTAACCATTCACCCCAGGCTCATATTGATTAGCTTGCGAAACCCGGCTCTTGAGAGGTTGCAATGACGTCGTCGCCACAGCCATACTCTCGTCATAAAATCCCCTGCAGTAGGGGAGTAGTACCTTTGAACATAAGGATCTGGAGTGTCAAACGAGAGTCAGAGCGCGATTGACGGGCAGCTAGTGAAGCGTGTGCAGGCGGGAGACAAGGGGGCCTATGACCTGCTGGTAAAAAAGTACCAGCACAAGATTATTGGCCTGATTGGACGTTATGTGTATGACCATCACGAAGCGCTGGATGTGGCCCAGGAAGCTTTTATCAAGGCTTACCGTGCCTTGCCGAAATTTCGCGGCGACAGCGCTTTTTATACATGGTTGTACAGAATTGCGATCAACACCGCCAAAAACCACCTGGTTGCCAAGGGGCGTCGCCCGCCGGATGTCGATGTGGCGGTGGATGATGCACATTATTTTGGTGGCGACAGTGAGCTCAAGGATATCGAAAGCCCCGAGAACAACCTGTATCGGGACGAGCTTGAGACCATCGTCAAGCGTGTGCTGGACAAGTTACCCGAGGATCTCCGGGTTGCGCTAACGCTGCGCGAGTTTGATGGTTTGAGTTACGAGGATATCGCCAATGTCATGGATTGCCCGGTGGGAACGGTTCGTTCCCGGATTTTCAGGGCGCGAGAGGCGATCGATAAAGAGATAGTGCCTTTTCTTGCGGACTGACGGATAGCCGCCGGGAGCATGATGAGAATGTGTTTGAGGGAAAACCATGAGTGATCAGTTCAACGATACCCTGTCGGCGCTTGTGGACGGTGAGGCGAGTGATTTGGAAGCGCGCAGGCTGCTCTCGACGTTGGCTGAGCAGCCGGCACTGAGTGAAAAGTGGCGTCGCTACCATCTGACGCGCTCGGCCCTGAGGGGCGAGCGGGATACGGCAATGACTGATATCAGTGCCGGCGTGATGGCGCAGATTACCGATGCAGCAGATGAGCATACACCTCCCGCTGATGTTCCGGAAACGGTGCCACGCCGAGCGGGTGCAGGTAGTTACTGGAAACCGCTGATCAGCATGGCGACAGCCGCCTCTGTCACCGCTGCGGTTATCCTTGGTGTACAAGGCTATAATGCCGAGCCCGTAAACGCTGTTGCCGATAATCAGCCGCAATACATGCTGCCATCGTTAGGTAGCTCGGAAGATTTTGTAAAGGCCCGCTATGGGCATGAAAGTGGTTATTCTGCGCAGGGGCTCCCGCAGGCGGACGTTATTCGTTTGTCCCGGGGTCTTGAGCGCTATATCGATCAGCATGAGCATATGCTTGGCGCCAGGCAGCCCGGCTGGGGTGCGCAGTGGTTGCCGGATGGCTTTACCAAGGTGCGTCACGAAGTGTTACCCGATGCCGAGGTGATGCTGTTTTCCGATGGGCGTCATTCCGTGTCGGTCTGCATTGAGCGATTCGGGCGTCAGACGGTAGCGGCCGGCGCTGCGCAGTCCAGGGACATGATTGCAGTCGGCAAGCGCCGCGGTGACGATTTTGTCACGGTAGTAGGTGATGTGCCATTGATGATCGCAGATCGTATTGCCGCCTCGGTTCAGGTGCGTAACTAAATGCTGCAAGAAGAAGCGGTTGTGGTCGCCGTGGAGAGCGACGGCATCTGGATTGAGTCTCAGCGCAGCGGCGCCTGTCAGAGTTGCAGTGCGAGCAAGGGCTGCGGTCAGCGAGTGCTGGCAGAATATGCCAGCCAGCGCAGTGAGCGCCTGCTTATCGACAACCCCCAGGGCCTTGTGGCGCGAGTGGGTGACAAGGTAAGTATCGGGATTGAAGAGGGCAGTTTCCTGCAAGCATCGTTGTTGCTCTATACACTGCCTCTGGTGCTGCTTTTTCTAGGCGGATATACAGGATCTTTTTTCGGCACCTCCGAGTTACCTGCGGTATCAGGCAGCTTTGCCGGCTTGATGGTGGGGTTGTTGCTGGCTCGAAGAGCCGGGCAGCGCTTGGCCCGCTCCTGTCGCTACCAGCCTGTATTGATGAATATTATTTAGTGTGTCCTCAAAGGTCTGTATCCATGCGGTCGATGAAAGTAGTACTCAGCATTCTGTTTTGTCTGGTGTGGATTCCTGCGCATGCCGAGTTGCCCGATTTTAAGAGTCTGGTTAAAGGTGCGGCGCCGGCGGTGGTGAATATCAGTACGGTACCCAAGGAGCGGAACGCTCAGGCATCGACATTGAACCCTTTTGAAGGACCGGATGCGGAACAGATTCCGGAGATGTTCAAGCATTTCTTCAGGCAGCTGCCTGAGCTCGGAGAGCAGCCTCGTCAAGCACCACGCTCGTTGGGATCGGGGTTTGTGATCAGTGAAGATGGCTATATCCTGACCAATCACCATGTGGTGAAGGGTGCCGGCAAGGTGCTGGTACGTCTTAGTGACAGGCGCGAGCTTGAGGCGCAGGTCATTGGCTCCGATGAGCGGTCCGATGTGGCGGTGCTTAAAATCGATGCAGCCGGGTTGCCGGCGGTTCGCATAGGCTCGTCCGATGCGCTGGAGGCTGGTGAGTGGGTACTGGCGATTGGGTCGCCGTTTGGGTTTGATCACTCAGTGACCGCCGGTATCGTCAGTGCAACTGAGCGCGCACTGGCCAACGAAACCTACGTGCCTTTTATTCAAACCGACGTGGCTATCAATCCGGGTAACTCCGGTGGTCCTCTGTTTAACCTCGACGGCGAGGTGGTTGGCATAAACTCACAGATCTATACCCGCTCTGGTGGCTTTATGGGGCTGTCGTTCGCCATTCCCATCGATGTCGCCATGGACGTTGCCGAACAGCTCAAGACGCAGGGACATGTTACCCGGGGCTGGCTGGGGGTGATTATTCAGGAGGTGAGCCGGGATCTGGCGGAATCTTTCGGACTGGACAAGCCCGCCGGTGCCCTGATCGCCAAAGTCCTGCCGGGAAGCCCGGCAGAAAAGGCCGGCTTTATGGAGGGAGATGTGATCTCTCGCTTCGATGGCCGGGATATCGACCTGTCGTCCGACCTCCCGCCCCAGGTGGGTCGCGTCAAGCCCGGTGAGTCCGTGCCGATCGATATTGTACGTAACGGCAAGCATGAGCGGCTTGATGTCACCATTGAGGCGCTGCCTGAAAACAGCGATCAGCTCGCCGCGTTAGGTCAGGCCAATGAGCTGAAAAGCAACCGGCTTGATCTGGTGGTGGGTGAGCTGGATCCGGAGCGCAAGGAAAAGTGGAACCTGCGTTCCGGGGTTGTTATTCGAGCGGTGAACCCGGGTGCCGGGGCTGATGCCGGCCTTGTGGCCGAGGACGTCATCACCATGGTCAATGGTGAGGTAATTGAAAGCGTCAAGCAGTTTGAGCAGGCGCTGGAGAACCTGCCCGTCGACCGGCCGGTACCGCTGCGTATCGTGCGGCGCGGCAGTCCGATGTTTATTCCGCTCAAGCTAGAGGGGTAATGAACAGGGGCCATTGGGCCCCTGTTCTGTTTAGGCCTGGCGATCCCGTACAGGGCGCGGCTTGTGCATTCGATAGCCGCGCTGCGGTAAATACGGTAAACTTCGTCGCTTTGAATTATCGCCCTAACATCCAGGGTCAGCCGATCCCGAGTATCCTACACGTGAGCAATCTCGATCATATTCGCAACTTCTCCATCATTGCCCATATCGACCATGGTAAATCGACCCTGGCCGACCGCTTCATTCAGACCTGTGGTGGCCTGGCTGAGCGAGAAATGGCGGCTCAGGTTCTTGACTCAATGGAGCTGGAACGTGAGCGTGGCATCACGATCAAGGCCCAGAGTGTAACGCTCAAGTACAAGGCCCTGAATGGCGAGACCTATCAGCTGAACTTTATCGACACGCCCGGGCACGTGGACTTTTCCTATGAAGTATCCCGCTCCCTGGCGGCGTGCGAAGGGGCGCTGCTTGTGGTGGATGCGGCGCAGGGCGTGGAAGCCCAGTCTGTGGCGAACTGCTACACTGCGCTGGAGCAGGGTCTGGAAGTACTGCCCATTCTTAACAAGATGGATCTTCCCCAGGCTGAGCCCGAGCGGGTGCGCGAAGAAATCGAAGAAGTCATCGGTATTGACGCCAGCGGCGCCGTTGCCTGTTCAGCCAAGAGTGGCATGGGCGTTGGTGAAGTGCTGGAAGCACTGATCAAGCATATTCCGGCGCCTGAAGGTGAGCTGGATGCGCCATTGCAGGCGCTGATCATTGACTCCTGGTTCGACAAGTACCAAGGCGTGGTTTCCCTGGTGCGGGTCAAGCATGGTGTGCTGCGCCGCAAGGAAAAGGTACTGGTCAAGTCTACCGGGCTGTCTTATCCGGTTGACCAGGTGGGTATCTTTACACCCAAGCAGACACCAACAGATGAGCTTAAGGCGGGTGAAGTCGGCTACATTATCGCCGGTATCAAGGATATTCACGGTGCTCCGGTCGGTGACACCCTGACTCATGCGAAAACGCCCGATACCCCCATACTGCCAGGATTCCAGAAAGTACAGCCGCAGGTCTACGCTGGCCTGTTCCCGACCGACGCGGATGACTATCAGGATTTCCGTGATGCCCTCGACAAGCTGACGCTAAACGACGCCTCGCTGTTTTTCGAACCCGAGACCTCGGATGCCCTGGGCTTTGGCTTTCGCTGCGGCTTCCTTGGCATGCTGCACATGGAAATCATCCAGGAGCGTCTGGAACGTGAGTACGATCTGGACCTGGTCACCACGGCACCTACCGTGGTGTATGAGCTTGAGCTAAACACCGGTGAAGTGGTGCACATCGACAGTCCTTCCAAGTTGCCGGACCCGGGCTCGGTGCGTGAAATGCGCGAACCGATCGTCGAGGCCAATATCCTGGTACCGCAGGAGTTCCTTGGACAGGTGATTGGCCTGTGCGTGGAAAAACGAGGCACTCAGAAGAACATGCACTATGTCGGCCGACAGGTGCAGGTAAAGTACGAGCTGCCGATGGCCGAGGTCGTACTCGACTTTTTTGACCGGCTCAAATCAGTCAGCCGTGGCTATGCATCACTGGAATACAACTTTGTCCGTTTCGAAGCCGCTCGCCTCGTGCGCATGGATATTCTTATCAATGGTGAGAAGGTCGATGCGCTGGCGGTGATTCTGCACAAGGACAACGCCGAATACCGTGGCCGTCAGCTGTGTGAAAAGATGAAGGAGCTGATACCGCGGCAGATGTTTGATGTGGCGATTCAGGCAGCGCTGGGCGGCAAGGTCATTGCCCGCACCACGGTAAAGGCGCTGCGCAAGAACGTACTGGCCAAGTGCTACGGCGGCGATGTCAGCCGCAAGAAGAAACTGCTCTCCAAGCAGAAGGAGGGCAAGAAGCGCATGAAACAGGTCGGACGGGTCGAGATTCCGCAGGATGCTTTCCTTGCCGTACTGAAAGTTGACAGTTAAGGACAGACGATGAATTTCGATTTTGCGTTGGTACTTGTAGTGGCTACCTTTCTGGCCGCGATTGGCTGGTGTGTTGACAAGTTCTGGCTGGCTCCGGCCCGCAGTGCGCGTGTTCAGAGGGCCGAGCTGCAGCTGGCTGGCGGCCTCCCGCAGGAGACACTCAGCAAGTTAAATCATGTGCCTGGCTGGATCGATCTGTCTCGCTCGCTCTTCCCGGTGCTCTTTGTAGTACTGATGCTGCGCTCCTTTCTGGTGGAGCCGTTCCAGATCCCGTCAGGCTCGATGCTGCCGACCCTGCAAATTGGTGACTTTATTCTTGTGAATAAATACCACTATGGTTTGCGTCTACCGGTGTTGAACAGCAAGATCGTCGACCTCAACGAGCCTGAGGCTGGAGATGTCGTTGTCTTCAAGTATCCGAAGAATCCGTCGGTCAACTACATCAAGCGCGTGATTGGCCTGCCGGGAGACCGTATTCGCTATCAGAACAAGACGCTGTTCGTGAACGGCAAGCCCCAGCCGCAACAGCTTCTGGCGCAGCTTCCGCCCCTCCAGCCCCAGCAGTTGCTGCTGGCGGAGAATCTGGACGGCGTTCAGCACCAGGTCTACCATGATGTTGCTGCTAGCGGGATCGTCGGGGAGTGGGTTGTGCCAGAAGGGCAGTACTTTGTCATGGGAGATAACCGTGACAACAGTAATGACAGCCGCTACTGGGGCTTCGTACCGGACGAGTTGCTGGTGGGCAAGGCATTCGCCGTCTGGATGCACTGGGAAACTTTCTTCAGTCTTCCATCGTTCGGTGATGTGCGCCTGATCAAGTAATTGTGCACCGCTCTGGTGAATAGGGGATTGTTATGATCAAAGCAGCTAAAAGGGAACAGGGGGCGTCTTTTGTTTCCATTCTGATGGGGATGGTTGTCGTCGGTATATTTTTGGCGGTTGGCTTCAAGCTGTTTACACCGTACAAGGATCACGCGACCGTCAAGTCCATTATCGAAAATGTGATTA
>JBFGZM010000120.1:0-9360 GCA_041586815.1 Marinobacterium sp.
CGCTGCCCGCGCGCCTTGACCACCGCGCGGCGGATATAGCGAGCCCTCATGGGGTAGTAGGACTGGAACGCCAGATCCTCGAGCTCGACCTGCAGGTCCCGCATGCCCAGACGTGCCGCTATGGGCGCATAGATATCGAGAGTTTCACGGGCAATGCGGCGCTGTTTGACCGCAGGCATGGCACCCAGGGTACGCATGTTATGCAGCCGGTCGGCGAGTTTCACCAGAATCACCCGGATATCCTCGGCCATGGCCAGCACCATTTTCTGGAAATTTTCCGCCTGGGCTTCCGCCTTGGTTTCGAATTCCAGATGGGTCAGCTTGGAAACGCCATCGACGATATCAGCCACCGCATCGCCAAACTGCGACTCGATAGAATCGTAGTTAATCTCGGTGTCTTCGATAACATCGTGCAGCATGGCCGCCATCAGGCTCTGATGGTCCATGTGCATGCCGGCTAGAATGCCAGCGGCCGCGAGGGGATGGGTAACGTAGGGCTCGCCGCTTTTACGCCGCTGCCCGTCGTGCGCCTGCTCGGCAAAATAGTAGGCGCGCCGCACTTTGCGGATCTGATCCTGCTCGAGATATTCGGTCAGTCGCTGACAAAGTGCGTCTATGGTTGGCATCGAGACTCCGGCAATACGGGGCTAGCGTCGGCTTACCCTCGAGTTTTACCTGAAATGATGCCGTATCGCGAAGCTTTCTGGAAGATCAGTCTTCTTCCTGATCTTCCAATACACGCTTGTCGGTAAAACCTTCGGCGATCTCGCGCAGCGCAACAACAGTTACCTTGTCGTTTTCCCAGTCGACCTTGGCTTCTTTACCACCGGTGGCCAGCTGACGCGCGCGTTTAGCTGCAACCATAACGAGTTCGAAACGGTTATCAACGTTTTCCAGGCAATCTTCAACTGTTACTCGTGCCATCTTGAACCTCGAAAAGGCAGTAAACTGCTAACAAAAAGACGGAGGATTCTACTTGAGCGCGCCTAGTCTGACAAGAGAGCCGTGATCAGCGCCTGCTGACGACGCTGCTGAGCCGACTGACGCAGCCGACGGGCCACCAGCACGGCCTGCAATTCTCCCAGCGCCTGCTCGAACGCATCGTTGATCACCAGGTAGTCATACTCGGCGTAGTGGCTCATTTCGTTGACGGCGTCTGCCATGCGACGCTCGATCACACTGACATCATCCTGACCCCGTCCCGTGAGCCGCTCGCGCAGCGCCTCACGGGACGGCGGCAGAATGAAGATCGATATGGCCTCCGGCATCAACCGGCGTACCTGCTGCGCCCCCTGCCAGTCGATCTCCAGAATGACATCAATCCCCTGATCCAGCTGCTGCTTCACCCAGGTCTGGGAGGTGCCGTACTTGTTGTCGAACACCTCGGCTGACTCCAGGAACTGCCCCTGGTCGATCATGTCGTTGAACTCGGCCAGAGTCACGAAGTTGTAGTCCACACCGTTGGCTTCGCCGGATCGCATGGCACGCGTGGTATGTGACACCGAGACCCGCACCTGGCTGTCCCGGGACAGCAGCTGGCGCACGAGACTGGTTTTGCCGGCACCGGATGGCGCCGAAATAATGTACAGGGTTCCTTTAAGGCTCATTTGGCCGCTCCGGGTAAACATAAGGCTGTCAGGCGCACATGATAAACCAAACCGTGCCCGGCGCCGAACCTCAGACATCAGTGGCATCCAGTACCTGGCGCAGGACCGCCGGCGCGGTCACGGCCTCGGCAGCCTCGAACCCGCGCTGCAGCTGCGCCAGGGGAGCATCTAGATCCTGCCCCTGGACGATGGCTGACTCCACCGCCGCCAACTGGCCACTCAGCTGAGTGAAACCAAGATTCAGTGCCGAACCTCGTGCGCCGTGGCACAAACGCTTGATTTCGGCCCGCTCGCCCCTGCCCAGCGCCGCCTCCAGCCGGGCGCGGTAGTCGACCAGGCTGGCACGAAAATCAGCCAGCAACCCCAGGCAGTCAGCGGTCCCTATCGTATCTGCCAGGGAACCCAGCAAAGCGGTATCCAGCCGGCTCGCATCCAGCAGCGTCTCGACATTCAGGTTTTTGCAAGTGCCCTCTGCCGCCTCAGCCGGGAGTTCGACACCCGCGCCAGCCTGAACCGCCGCCAACGGTGCCTGCGGCAAATAGCGACAGAGCATGGCAGCAAGGCTCTGCCGCTTAACCGGCTTGGCCAGACAGGCATCCATGCCGGCATCCAGACAGGCCTGCTGGTCTTGCGGCATGACGTTGGCGGTCATGCCAACCACCGGCACGGCATTCAGCGGTGCCGACATGGCCCGGATCGCGCGGGTGGCCGCTATCCCGTCCATGTTCGGCATCTGTACATCCATTAGCACCAAATCAAAGTGGCTGTGCCTTAAACATTGCAGCGCCTGCACACCGTCTTCGGCCAGCGTCGTGTGCTGGCCCAGAAAACGCAGAATCCCCAAGGTCACCTGCTGGTTAACCCGGTTGTCTTCGACCACCAGTATCCGCAGGGGAGACGCGCTCAGCCTGGCCACATCGGCGTCTTCTGCAGGGCTCGCCGTCGTTGCAGCACTGCTGGTCGGCCTGGGCTCCAGTGCGATACGAAACCAGAATCGACTGCCCGTACCCGCCTTGCTGTCAAAGCCAATCTCGCCATGCATCTGCTCGATGATGCGCTTGCAGATCGCCAGCCCCAGCCCGGTGCCACCATAGCGTCTGGCAGTACCGGCATCCCCCTGCACAAACATCGAAAACAGCCGCGACTGGGCCTTCTGGGCTATACCGATACCGGTATCCTCCACTTCGAACAGCAGACCCTGCCAGCCCGGCAAAGCCCCCGGTGCCGGGCTGACCCTCAGCACCACCTGGCCACGCTCGGTAAATTTCACCGCATTGCCCAACAGGTTCAGCAACACCTGGCGCAGTCGGCCGGCATCGCCGCGATAACAGCCCTGCAAGGTGGTATCGATATCAAGGCGCAGATCGACCCGCTGACCGTCGAGCTTTACAGATACCAGCTCCACGCTGCTGTCGAGCAGGGCCTGAAGATCGAACTCGGCCTGCTCGAGCTCCAGCAGGCCCGCTTCCATCTTGGAGATATCCAGCACATCGTTGAGGATCTTCAGCAGTGCTTCGGCGGACTCGCCAATGGTGCGCGCATAATGACGCTGCTGCGGCTGCAGCGGCGTATCGAGGAGAAGACTGCTCATGCCGATGACGCCATTCATGGGCGTGCGGATCTCATGACTCATGGTCGCCAGAAATTCGGATTTAACCTGATAGGCTTTCTGGGCATCAGCCACGCTGATACTGAGCTGTTCACTGAGCAACTCCGCCTGCTCGCGTGCGCGCTGCTCAAGCATCATCTGTCGAAACAGCAATGTGATGATGGCACCGATACTGCACAATAACAGGGCTCCCATGCTGCCGAGGTAACCCAGCAGCTCAAAGAACTCATTGCGACTGGCGGTTTTCTGCTCGGAACGCAGCTGCAGTACCTTGAAGATCAGCGCCTCGGCGCTGTTATTCAGCTGTGATGCCATGGCCAGCAACCCGCTGGCCTCCACTGCCGGCCCCTGCTGCCGCAACTGGGGCAACGCCGCCTCCATGGTACTGAGCGCCGTACGAAAGCCGGTGACCCTGCGGGCCAGCTCGGCCTCACGCTGGTAGGCTTTGCCGATCTCGCCCTGCTCCAGCAGCCCGATACGGCTGTAGAGAATTTCGAAACGCACATAAATGTCCTCCAGCAGCTCGGGATCTTGCCGGCTGGCGTAGCTGCTGATGGCGTTCTTGAGTTTCAGGCTTTCGCGGTCAATCTGATAGGCGGACCAGAGCGCCTCTTCGGTGGCGACTTCGAACAGCACCTGCTGCCGTTCCACCAGCGTGTTGAACAAAGCCAGCGAGGCCAGCAGACAGACCAGCGACGCAAATAGCAAAAATACAACCGAGCCGCGCCGGGGCTTGGCGGGCAGCCACGCGGGCACTGGAAATCGCACTCTGTATCCTCCGCCCTTCGCGAACCGACTACTTTATACGAATACTTCTTAGCTGCCAGACCGAACGGTTATGAATTACTTCGGTCTTGAGCGCGGGTTCATCCGCAAACGGATAAACAATGAAGATCGGGCCCTTGTCACGAATCCGCATATAGTCGCCATTCATTTTCAACGCCAAGATTACATCATATGCATAGAAGTCGGCCAAGGGCACTTCCGCGCTGTAATCATTCAGCGCCGTCACCACCAGGGTGTCTCCTTTTGCGCCCACGAAATCCAGCACGCGGCGCCCCAGCGGGCCCTCGAACCTGACCATGCCTTCCGTCCAGGGGGTGTCGGTGTGTGTCAGGTGCAACGACAGGTCTTCCAGCATCTCGCGGTCGAAGCGGGCCACCCCGTCGCCGTTGGTGTTGCGAAGTTCACCTTCCACTGTAAGAATCACAGGACCGGATGGCTGCGGCAGGTCACCCGCCAGAGCCTGCAAGCCCATAACTGACAACATGCAAGCCATTGCGGCAGAGCGCGTAAAGTACATGGCTGAGACCCAATATCCTTATAAAGTCCGTTCATTATCGGCAAAGTCGGAAAAGCTCGCAAATAATTAAATCGCCTTGCCGTTTTCAGCCCGCATCAGGCTCTATCCCTGCGCCTTGGACGCACCCTGTAAAGGCCATACCGTGCTGCAACCCCGTGCAGCGTCACATTAACATCAACGCGACGCAACTGATGTTAAACAGAGCCGCAGCCCTGGGCTCGGTCGCCAGACCCAAAAAAACCGCCGAACCTTGCGGTTCGACGGTCATCTGTTATCCGTGCAGCCCTGAAGTCAATCGGTTATTCGCCCCCTGGGCTAGAGCTTTCCGGTGGCGAAGAAGTAGGTCTCGCCGGAACTGTCATCCACGCCATCGTTATCGGTCACGGCAAAGCCATTGCCCGCCGCGTCCAGCGTAAAGCCCTCGATCTTGTCGACCACAAAACCGTTCAGCGCTTTCAGCTCGGGGATAAAGTCGCGCACCAGCTGCTTGTTGACCAGCGGCAGGTCCGACCCCAGCGCCGCCGGTTTCAGCTCATCCATCGCCACGTGGTACAGGCGCTTGATCGCCGCCTGTTCGCCGATCTGATTGTCACGCTCGATGATGTAGACGCCATCCGCCCCCAAGCTGATTTCAGACAGCCCGACCCAGCCCCTGGTTACAGCCTCGATCGGATAGCGCACGGCCCCCCACTGCTGCGTTTTCAGATCATAGGACACCAGCTTGACGGTGTTTTCCGGATCATCCTTCCAGGAACGCTGAATGGCGACCCAGAGCCGATCACCGATAAGGGTAATACCCTCGGCGCCAAAACGCTTCTCGTGCTGCAGCAGCTCGGGCGGGAAGTTCAGGGTGCGGTCAATCTCGCCCAGGGCATTGGTGTGATAGATGGCGTGGGGAATGTCCTTGTCGGTACGCCCCTCGGACGCCAGCCAGAAGCCGCCATGACCGTCAGCCACGATGCCTTCCAGATCCAGTTTTTGCGCTGCCTTGCCATCCCGCGTCACGGCCATGGCCGAGGTAATACGGGCCGGCGCCGTGCTGGTATCGATACTGAAAATGGTCGGCTGCTGGCTGTAAAAGCTGTCGTTCACGGCATAGAGCTGACCGGGCCTGGCGGGATTTGCCGCCAGGCCTGACAACGCCCCCCAGCCGATGGGCAGGCCGTTGGCGGCGGGCTCGGACACCAGCTGCGGATAGGCAGGTGCAGCATCCCCCAGGCTGAACAGCATCACGTGGGAGCGCGCCCCGCCATCTTCCACCAGGTCCTTCTCGTTGGCGCTGGCCAGCAGGCCACGGGAGGGAATCAGCACGGCGGATTCCGGCGCAATACCCGAGGGCAACAGCTGCACAAACTCCGGTGCCGCACCGGTATCGCGGTACACACCGATCACCGACGCACGCTCGGACAGTACGAAAATGTAACGCTGATCGCCGATGACACCCACGGCTACGCCTTCAGGCTCTGCACCTTTTTTGCCGGAACGTTTTTCCGGGTAGTGACCGGCCTGCACGATACGCTGCTCGAAATCGGCACCGGACTCGAACAATACCCGGCCATCCTTGTGAAAGATGGTGAAGCCGCGGGCACCGCCCTGGTAATCGCCTTCATTGGCAATAACAAAGCGCTCGTCATCCAGCCATTTCACGGCATCGGGCTCGCGCAGGGCTGCGCTCTGGCTGCCGCTGAAATCGAGCTGACCATCCCTGGCGGTGTCGATGCCATCAAGGTCCACGGCACCGGCGCTGAAGTGGTGCAGGATCTCGCCGGTTTCGGCGGCCACGATCACCAGGTGGTTGTTTTCCTGCAACGTGACCACGATTTCGTTGCGATCATTGAAGTCGACAAACTCCGGTTCCGGATCTTCGCCGGCCACCTCTGCCAGACCCGTGAGTTCGACCTTGCGCTGCGCATCGCACTGCGGCACACCGTCCTTCAGGGGCAGTATCGTCAGGTAACCGGCCGGCAACTGACCGGGGGCACCGTCGCCGAGATCTTCATCACGCTCGTTTTCAATCGCCACGGCGGCAAAGCGGCCGTCTTTGGAGACGGCCACCGAATCCGGCTGCCCACCCAGGTCACAGCGGGCTTTTTCAGAAAGATCCTGCAGGGAAACCGCCGTCAGAAAACCGGACGGTGCCGTATAGCTGGGCGATGTATTCACGCCCGCCAGCACCAGGTCGGCGATGGTGGCTACCGATGTCGGTTCGCCGCCCAGTTCCACAAAGCCCGACGGCTGAGGTTTGGCGGCATCGCGAATATCCACAAAACCCAGACCGCCGCGAGGGCTGTCCGAATACACCAGCGTCTGACCATCTGCAGAGGCCGCTATGATCTCTGCCGAGGTTTCCTGGGAAGAATCCTTGCTGGCCAGGTTCTGGGCCACCGGGAAGCTGGCTATACGGTTGAAAGACTGCGCCTGCGCCGTACTGGCAGCAGCCGCAACCAGCAGGGTCAGGGTCGCCTGCGTGAAACGTCGCTGGGACATCAGAATTGCTCCGCAAAGAATAAATAACAGAAGCCCATACGCTAGTGTGACTGAATGACATCCCGATGACAGTACAGCAACAGGCAACGCCGCATGTACCGATATGCAACAGCGCTGCGCTAAAAGTTGCCCCAAGGCCTCGCCTGTGGTCAATCAAACCTCCCGCTTCTGCCCACTCAGGACAGGCACCATGTCACTGCACATCAACTCCCCACTGCTTGAATCCCGCACACTGAGCCTGGCAGCCGGGCGCCCGGTCTGGCTCAAGCTCGATGCCCTGCAGCCCTGCGGCTCATTCAAGACCCGCGGCATTGGCCATGCCTGCAACGAATACGTTCGCCGCGGTGCCCGCCACCTGGTCTCGTCCTCCGGCGGCAATGCCGGCATTGCCGTCGCCTATGCAGGGCGCCTTCTGCAGGTGCCAGTCCCGAACTGCTGTTCCGGTTGCGCCAGGGTGAAATGGAGACCTTCCCGCTCGCCGGCACCGCCGGCCGTGGCAAGGACGACGCCGAGGACACGCAACTGGCCCGCAGGCTGCTGAACGATCCCAAGGAAATTGCCGAGCACAACATGATCGTCGACCTGCACCGCAACGATATCGGCCGCGTGGCACGCTTTGGTACCGTCAAGGTGCGCAGCCTGATGGACATCAGGCGCTACAGTCATGTGCAGCATATTTCCAGCGGAATTGTCGGCATCATCGATGAAAACCACGACATGTTCTCGGCCCTGGCGAGTAATTTTCCGGCCGGCACCCTCACCGGGGCGCCCAAGATCGAAGCCATGAAGATCATCGACGGCCTGGAAAGCGATGGCCGCGGCCCCTACGGCGGCGCAGTGGGGCATTTCGCCTTCAGCGGCGACTGCACCTTTGCCATTCCCATCAGGACGGTGTTTGCCAACGGCGAGGACGCCTACGTCCAGACCTGCGGTGGCAACGTCTACGACTCCAACCCGGACGACGAGTATCAGGAGATCATGCGCAAGCTTGCCGGCACCAAGAAGGTTCTCGACCGCTTTGTCGAGGAGGCGCAGCGATGGATGTCTGGATTATCGACAACTACGATTCCTTTACCTACAACCTCTACCAGTTCATCGGCGAGATACTGACCAGCGCCCGGCTCAGGGGTGAAATTGGCGATTTCAGCGTTGTCGTCAGGCGCAACGATGACGTCACGCTGGAACAGATCCGCACCGCCGCACCCGACCGGATCATTATCTCCCCGGGACCGGGCTCCCCGGACGACGAGCGCTATTTTAGCGTCTGTGCCGCCGTGATCCGGGAAATCGGACCGAGCACTCCGCTACTGGGCGTATGCCTCGGCATGCAGGGCATCGTGCATGTCTTCGGCGGTCGCGTCATCAAGGCGCCGCTGCCGATGCACGGCAAGATCAGCCCGCTGACCCACAACGGCGAAGGTGTATTCCGCAACGCGCCAGACGGCCTGGAAGTGATGCGCTATCTTTCGCTAATTGCAGAATCCGAAAGCCTTCCCGACTGCCTCGAGGTCACGGCAGCGGTCGGCGACCTACCGGCGGACGCCTTTGTCGACCAGGCCCGCATACATGCGGGGGCAAGTTCGAGATCATGGGCGTGCGGCACCGCGACTACCCGATTCAGGGCATCCAGTTTCACCCCGAGTCCTTTGCCACCGAAGGCGGCAAGGAGCTGATCACCAACTTCCTCTTTGCTCCGCCAAACGCTTGAGAAGCTGACGACTTAACTGCGCGGGCGCGTCAGGGCAATGCTGCGCCCGGCCAGCAAAGGCCAGTCAAGGCCAGCCTGGTGCAGCTGCAGCGCCTCGACCCGTGCAGCGGTGTCGGCCAGCATGGGTGCGGCCCGGTGTGCCGCCATATCCATGTGCAAAAGCAGGGTTTCCATCGCGGCCAGGTCATCTCCGCTCTCGCCATGGCGCATGGTAAAAAAGACCCGCAGCTTTTTGGTATCGCTTTCCAGCAACTGTGCAGACACCCGCAACGGCTCGCCCAGGCTGACTTCCTGCAGGTAGTGAACCATGCTTTGCAACGTGTAGATCGACACCTGGTTCTCGGAGCGAAAGCTATCGTCCAGGCCGATTTTAACCATGAACTCGTCGATGGCCTGGCTAAACACCAGCACATAACAGGCATCATTCATGTGGCCGTTGTAGTCGATCCACTCGGGCAGCACGGGTCCGTCAAATACGTTGAGTTCAATTGCCATTTTTCACCTCGGTTCAGGATTGCGCCGCTGCGCCTTTTCGGCAATGCTAACCCGGATGCACCGAATAATTTGTCTAAATCCGCCTATTTGATGTGCATTTGTACCACAATCGCCCAGAACGGAGTGAGCCATGTTTGGAGACCGCCCCCGC
>JBFGZM010000121.1:0-9355 GCA_041586815.1 Marinobacterium sp.
CGCTATTAAAAGCAATTTTCAAACCAATATGCAGACGAAGTCATAAAAACAACATAAACATTTGATATGAATAGAAATATTTTTACACCTTGGTGGCTGATGCTGAACTTCACAGCAAAAGCGCATCAATTAGGCGCACAATCTCCCCAATGCCGCACCAATACTTGCCACTCCATAGATGCGGCTGCACCAATATAGTGCGAAACAAGATCAGGCAGGGATCCGCCCGTTCCATTCCCGGTACTGGGTCAGGCTTGTGACGGGACCGCAGATGAGCGGCTGGATGCCGTCACCGGCGGCTGATCATCCCCGTGTCAAAGATTGCCCTGGCTCCCTGCTGCCAGTCCGTGCTCGGCAGCAGGCAGACCTGAAAAACGGCATTCAGCACTGCCGCCCACTTCAGGGGCGGGTCCAGGCGCCAGTACCACCGTGCCTGGCAATTTTGCAGCAAGAAATGCTGCGCCCCAGGCACCCTAGCCATTGGCGGCTAAGGAATCAGCTCCAGCTCCCTGCGGATGTCCTCGGCACTCGGGCGCAGCTGTGCCTGCCCCCGGCGCGCCCGGCGCTGCCCCAGAACGTACAGCAGCGGCGCGGCAATAAACACCGACGAGCTGGTTCCGATCACGATGCCGAACAGCATCGGCAACGCAAAGCTGGCAACCGCACTGCCGCCGGCGATGCCCATTGGCAACAGCGCCAGCAAGGTCGTGACCGAGGTAAACAGCGTCCGGGTCAGCGTCGATGAGATGCTTTCGTTGAGCAATTGCAGCATCGGCTTGTCCGGCGTCAGGCGCAGGTTCTCGCGCACCCGATCGAAAACCACAACCTTGTCGTTCACCGAATAGCCAATCAGCGCAAGCAGCGCTGCCACTGCCGTCAGGTTGAACTCGATACCCGTGAGCGCAAAAAAGCCGATGGTTTTGGTCAGGTCCAGTGCGATGGTCAGCGTTGCGGCCAGTGCGAAATGGGATTCGAACCGCAGCCACAGATACGCCAGCATGCCGCCGCCGGCCAGCAGGATGGCCAGCATTGTGGCATCACTGAAACCGCCGCTGACTTTCGGACCCACCATATCCACCCGGGGAAAGTCGGCATCGGGTTGTACACTCGACACCGCCGATTTCAGTGCCTGGATCTGCTCACCCGCTGCGCTTCGATCCGCATCGGTCACCGGCAGGCGTACCAGGTAATGGTCGACATCCCCAAACTCCTGGATTGCCGCCTCCCCCATGCCCCGGGCCTGCAGCGTGGCGCGCAGCTTGTCCACCGTCATGCCCTGCGCCTGTATCTCCACCACCGTGCCTCCGGTGAAGTCGACCCCGTATTTCAGGCCGGGCTGAACGAACAGCGCCACCGAAGCCACAGACAGTACCACCGAGGCGATCAGGCCTGCATGGCGGCCACGCAGAAAATCCAGCCCCCGAACACTGAGGCGATCCAGGCCTACGAAGGTACCGATATTGAGCGGTTTGCGCTCCCGCCCCCGTACCCACCACTCCATCAGCAACCGGGTGACCGTAATGGCGGTAAACATCGAGGTCAGCAAGCCAATACCGATGGTCACGGCAAAGCCCTTCACCGGCCCGCTGCCAAACAGAAACAGCAGGCTGACCGCGATCAGGGTGGTCAGGTTGGAGTCCAGAATGGTGCTGTAGGCGCGATTAAAGCCTTCTTTCAATGCCAGCCAGGCCGGCTTGCCACGGCGGGCCTCCTCGCGAATGCGTTCGTTGATCAGAATGTTCGCATCCACCGCCATGCCCAGCGTCAGAATCATGCCGGCAATGCCGGGCAGCGTCAGCGTTGCCCCGAGCAGGTTGAGAACACCGAAAATCAGCCCCATGTTGACGCCGAGCCCCGCGCAGGCGATCAGTCCCCAGCGGCCGTAAATTCCCACCATGAACGCGATCACCAGTGCACCGCCCAGCAAGCCGGTGGTCATCCCCATGGCGATGGCATCCGAGCCAAGATCCGGCCCCACCGTGCGCTCCTCGATCACATGCAGCGGCACAGGAAGAGCACCGGCACGCAGCAGCAGCGCCAGATTACTCGCCTCCCCGGCATTGAATCCGCCGCTGATTTCCCCACTGCCGCCGGCAATGACACTGCGGATCACCGGCGCGGTAATCACGCGTCCATCCAGCACCACGGCCAGCGCCCGGCCGGTATTTTCGCGGGTCATGTCACCGAACAGGCGGGCACCTTCACTGTCGAGCCGAAAAGTCACCACCGGCTCGCCGCTCTCGGGATTGAATGCCAGCTGCGCATCGCGGATATGCTCGCCTTCCATGGCAACCCGCGCTTCCAGCCGGTGAGGACTGTTGTCGTTTGCATCCGCCAGGGTGATTACCTCGACCCCGCTGCCCTGCGCAGCCCAGTGAAACGTCATCTGGGCGGTTGTCCCCAGCAGCTGCCGGATCTCCTGCGGATCCGCCACGCCCGGCATCTGCACCAGAATGCCCGCGTCCCCCTGCCGGGTAATGCTGGGTTCAACGAGCCCGGTTTCATCCAGGCGCCGGCGTACTACCTCCAGGCTGCGCTCCACCGCATCTCGGGACAGGCTTTCCCGGTATGCCGGTGTCAACCGCAGCTCCAGCAGACCCTGGCGCTGTTCAACGTCGAAACGGCGTGTGCCCGTGGCGCTGTCCCGAGCCTGAGCCCGCATGAGGCCGAGCGCCTCTGCGCCCTGATCCGGGTTGCGCAGGTTCAGCTGCAAGCCGTCAGGCTCCACGCCTGGCAGGGCGACACCGATCCCGGCCTGGCGCAACGCATTTTGCAGTTCATCGGCAAGCGACTGGTATTCCTTGCTGATCAGCGCGTCGGTATCCGCCTCCAGCAATAAATGTGATCCGCCTTGCAGATCAAGCCCCAGGGAGAGGGTCTTGCTGGTATACCACTGGGGCAGCTTGCTGGCGGCGGAGTCAGGCAATAGATTCGGTAACGCGCTCAGCAAGCCAAGCACGATCACCAGGCCGTAGACAACGGCCCGTACAGACAACGATTTCATGGGTAATCCTCAAAGTTTACTTTGTGTAACAGGCCCAGCAGAACGGCCCGTCAACAGCTTTTTAAGGGGATTACACCGAGGGCGGCGCACGCAATGGCGGCCGAATATGGAAAGAACGGGCACAGGACGCGACCCACTGCGGGCCGAGCAACTCAGAACACACAAGCCCGGGAAGCCAGAGCCACGCAACCTGGCCGACAAAGCCCGAATCAGGGCCGGTATTGTTGTCAGCTGAGTCATGCTCATCCTGCGCAGCGGGACGAAAAAGCCTGGGGGTCTCAACCGGCAGTGATTGTAACTGACCATAAAGCGCGCCATTGGCTCCCTTGCCCTGAAACAGGGCCTGAGGACCAAGCGCCAGGCCACACAGCAACCAGACGGCCAGTACCAGCACCAGCCAGTTCGCCATGCCGCCAGGCATGTGACGTGCTTTGGATTGATTCACGGAGGTTGACCGGACCCTATTGATCAGACAGATGCAGACTGGAAATGTACAGAAAGGACGACGCAATCTAGCAGTTAGGCGCACGGCAGCCAAGCTTTATTGAAGCGTCCCCATCCAAGGCCGCCGCAGGCCCCGCAGCCCAGACCCTGTAAAGAACGGACAACGGTGCAGGTAGCCAGGGCCTGAACACCACGCCGCTGATGCGCTCCCTGGACTCAGCACAATCGCGCTCAGACCGGGATGAGGAGCGCAGCCCAGGCAACGGGCTGAGGCACCTTTTGCTCAACGGCAAGGTTCAACCCGATTTCGCCATGTCCTGCTCAACCGTAATCACCCTGTACTCAGCGGGACGCATCACGGCAACACGAACCGATAGCCGTAAACGCCCATTCAACAGATCGTCCGCTGTCATGGTGGAACCTAAACCACATTCAATCTGGTAAGCATCCGTCGGACTAGACCCATACAGCCCGCCCTCTTTCCAGACATCCGACAGGAAGCGACTGACCTGGCCCCTGATCACATTCCATGTATTCGCCGTATTCGGCTCAAACACGAAAGCCTGTATCGCCAGCCTTATGGACTGTTCCAGAAAACTCAGGGTCCGGCGAACCGATATATATCGCCAGTCGTTGCTGTTGCCATCGAGCGTGCGCGCCCCCCAGATCAGGATCCCTCGCCCATCAAAAAAACGGATCGCATTAACCGACTTCCCTGACATGGCATCCACGTTCAGGTCAGCCTGCTGCGAATCTGACAAATGAATCGGCAAGCTGACCGCTCCCACAATGCTCAAATTCGCAGGCGACTTCCAGACACCATTTTGGATGTCATTCTGCGTATAGACCCCGGCCACAGCGCCACTGGGTGGCAGCATGTTCGCCCTGTACAAAACCTGATCAATGATCTGCCTGTAGGTTTTGGATACATTGAGCAATGCACTGCTCAGTTGAAAATGCGTCATTGAGCCGCCGGGGGCCCCAACCATGCCAAGAATCCTCTGTGCAGCAGGGTTGGGCGAAGACGCAGGGCTCAGAATGGAAGCAAGCTGTTTTATATCACCGCCAAACAGGTTGGTGAAGTTAATCTCACCATGCTGCATGATTCTGGTGCCAATAAAAGGATAATAGGCAGCGCCGAACTCAAGACCGTTCGATCCGGTGCTGTTGCGAAAGGCCGCTATATCGCTGCCGTACAGCGCCGGGTCTGGCGCGTCTCCCCCAATAACATCGAACAGGCAGAGCGCGGTTTTCATTTCCCGGGCCTGCTGCAACAGACTCTGCATCAGGGTCGCATTGTCTTCCAGTGACAGCAGCGTGGCGTCCGGGCAGAGATACAGCGTGGGCTCTGTTTCATGGCCAAGAATCGCGATACCGTCCAGCAAATCAGACAACTTTACATTGGGATTGACGACCGCAGCCCCCGCCTCACCTGCCCGGCCCTCTGCTGCACCGTAGGGGCCAACCGAGACAATATAGGCATCACAACCGCCATTTTCGTAAAACAGGCGAATACTGTTGTACAGGTAATAAATCGTACTGGGATCAGGAACCAGCGCATAAGACTGGTTATTCAGCTGTAAACAATCATCTTTAGCTGACCGGGCACTATTCTCAACAAGATAATAGCCTGGGTGGTACTGAACGGCCGGATCAGCAGGTGCCGGCGGATCCTCCAGCATGTAAATGGCCTTGAACTCGGCAAATGACGTGATTTTCTGCGCTTGATTATGGCAGGGCCGCCCCTGATAACTTGCCGCTGGCGTATAGCCAACAAAGGCCGGAACAGCCGTAGCAACAGGAACAACCGGGCTTGGAAATGCATTGATCTCCTCAATATACACCCCGGGCGTTTTGCTATCGGGAGTCGTCATGATGCTTCCCTCATTGCGTATTATTAAACCGGTGGCTGTTTACATCTTTAGAACCGGTTAGATGCAGTGGCGCAGGGATGCGTCACCATTGGCCAGCAACTAATACGAGCTCGTGAAAACAAGAGGTTTTCACAAAATTTCGCCTGATTTTCAACGGCGGCGGTGAAACAGGACAGGACGCCCTGTTTCACCGCCAGGTTAATAATCAGGGGGGTTAATACATGAAGCAAGGATATTGCCTCGAAGCAGGCCCACTATGACATCGAAAACTCGCCGCTAAAAGCGAAGCCGTACAACTCGCGCCACGGCACCGCCAGGGCTTACCTGCCGCCATTGGGCGGCCTCTGGCCGGGAGGTCCGCCCGCCGGCCGTCCCTCACCGCGCGGCTTCTGGACTGTCAAGCCGGTAAAGCAGCTGAGCACGGCATTCTCCTCCGCGTTGGCCGCGTGGTAGTGGTATCCAAGGGCTTCCGTTGTGTGGCCCTGACATTCGTCAAGCCCCTCCGCCGCCGATCCGCCTTCGAGGGGGCTATGGATGGCGAAGCCGTCCATCGCGTAGCCAAATACCGGAGTCTCACCCTGTCCTGCTGCCCCGACTTCGGAGCAGCCCCGAGCGCCGTGCAAGTGGTATCCTTCGAACGGGTTGATGTGCCCACCGCAATCGTCGAACGCGGCGATGGTATAGGCCCCCATAATGGCATCCACCGGTGCAGACGCCGCTATGACGACCCCGTTGAGTGTAATGCCAAGATTGCCGTGTGCCCGCTCCTGCGCGTGCCCGACGACGACGGGGGTCACTGGGATCAGTACGGTGCTGGTAACGGGCTCACCGTTCTCGAGCCATTCCATGCGACCTTCGACACAGTGATTCTGATATTGCGGGTCCACGTCCGGGCGAGCAGCGGCGTCGAACGCTTCAGGTGTGTCGGTGATGCGAACCTTCCCGTCTTCATCGTAGAGTTTCCAATGGTCGTCGCCGTACAGCGTGGCCAGGCCGAGGATGTATGAACCATCGAGGTCGTACACGGCGTTGCCATCGAACCAGATGCCGCCTTCCTCTGCGCCCGCCGACGTCGACGGCGGGCAGAACGGCCCCACATTGTGGTTTACGGGGTAGCCCGCGATCGTTATGGCATGGCAGCTGGTCTGCGTACCGTCCGAGAGGGTGCAGTCTTCGATGCTGGAGGCTACCACTGCTCCGTCCATGAACAATGCCGGGTCAACGCCCGCCGCAGTGTCTTGAACTGTGCCGTGAACATGGTCATGCGCAGCGCCATGTTCATGTTCATGTTCATGTTCAAGAACTGAGCATCCCGCGGGTATGAGCAACACGACGAGAAGCCCCGCCACTGCGCTCGGGGCTCGGGCTTTTTGACGCTCCGACGCCTCACCCTTGACGATATGACTGGACACTATGACTCACTCCTTTTAAATTTTTTGACACGCTCGCACGGTTTCCCGCTGCATGAATGGTTCGCGGGCAGCCAGTGAATCCAGTGGGCCGCCACAGGACGCTGCCTGGCAGGCATACGCGAGTCAATCGCCCGGACACCTTCAACCACCGTTAACAGACCAAAAAGGATAACTGCTGAAGTCCCAACCAGCAAAGCGAACGATCTGCAACGCCCTGCATGGATACAATAAATCAAGTGATTAACCCGGAAGGCCAATAGGTGGAACAGGGATATTTCATCATTGGCCGCAGGCCAATGCGAGCGCCACAGAAGCCAGTAGGCCCGTGGACCTGGCTCGTTTTTGTGGCCTGGTCTACAAATAGGCAGGGAACCTATTTGCAGACCAGGTCAGGAATCGAAAAGGTGACCCATGCCTGGACTTTCATGTCGCCCGTTTTAGCTAACTGGGCGCCTAATAATTTTTTGCAACTAACCAAAAGTTACCTTCTCGATTTTGGCGGTTCGGGGATCTCAGATTTGGTCAATGTACCGCTGCGATCATTATCAAATTTATCAAAATCCTGCAACAGATGGCCTTTTACTTCACCTTTGCTTAACTGACCATCGCCATTTGAATCGAGCTGTTCAAATGATGGCGGCTGAGGGCGATCGTCTTTCGCCTGTACAGGTGAAATGGTGGCTGCCATAACAACGGCCGCAAATATAGATGCTACTTTTTGCACAATCAATTGTCCGTCGTGAAAATGAAGGGCACAGTATAGATAGATGCTTTGTAAAGTTGTGTTAACAATTGTTAAAAGCGAGTAAATGTCGTAAAAATGAAGACTCCGGGTATAACTCCAGAGACAGTATACCTATTCCCTGGAATTCCGGCTTGCGCCGCCCAGGCTCCTTGCCGAGTATTAACTAACGGGTATAGAGTTCACCCCAAGGCATTGAAATCCAACTCGACGAGCCTGCGAAAAAGGTAAGACCTGCCCTTCCATTGACAGGTCAAAACATATGCACCCACTGGCTTAACAGGACAAAAAAGCTAAACCTTTCTTACCCCGACCACCATTTGTTTCGGGTTGCCTTTATCGCCATGCTCCGGGGCAATCAGCCGTGTACCCCCCGGCAAGCCCCTTGGCGACCATGGCGACGGCATTGTGGGCGTGCAGGCTTTCCTGGTGCTCCACACGGATCTGGAAGTCTTCCAGCCAGGGCGTAGCATTCAAAGCCGATTTAAGTCTTCGAGCGGCGTCTTCGCAGAACATGAGATTCTGGCCATTCAGCCGGGCAAAGGCCTGTTCATCTTCGCGTTTGACTGCCGTCTGTACCGGTGTCTGCAGCGCCTCTTCCAGGGTGCCGATCAACTTTTCGATCGGAAAGGCTGTCGATTCCGCCAGCCGGACCCGAACATCGGCGTAGGATCGCTGGCTGTGCGGGGTGGCCCAGCTTCCCCCCTCCTCTTGCAGCCAGTCGGCAACCGCGTCGATGGGCGGGTTGGATCGACTGGAGAAGGCATCACGGAACGCGTCGGCAATCAACTGGCGGCTCAGGGATGCAGAGCACGGGCAGGTACTTGAATAGGGCACGCTCACGCCAAGCTCAATAGTAGTATGCCCCTGGGCCCGCCGGGCACTCAGCACCACCGGATAGGCTTTCCATCCCTGGTGGTTGCTGCTCAGTGCAGAACGGCGACTCAGATACTGGAAACTCAACGACAGCGATGCGGTATCGCTGATATCGCGATGGCTCTGAAGCGCCTGCTGCAGAAACTGGCAGAGAATAGCGGGCCTGAGTGCCTGGCGTTCGGCGAAGGCTTCCAGCAGCAAATACAGACGCGACATGTGGATGCCCTTCGCCTGCGGGTCGCGAAGGTTGACATAAAGGCTTGCCGTTGCCTGAACGGCAACATGACTGCGATCCGATTCCGCAAGCGTGACGGGAAGGGCGAGCCCGGACATGCCGACGCCATCCAGCGTGCCGCCAACGACGGCACGGGTCGACGTTGTCACGTCGGGTAACGGAGCGAAGGGGCCGAGAGAGGCGGTGTTCATATGCAACAGAAATCCTTGGTCGATGCCTTTGATGTTTCGCCGCACTGCCTGCTGGACGCGAGGCAGAACGGCCATTGTGCTCGTTAGAGTTACAATATAACATTACACAAATAACATAGATGCAGCAAAGGAAAGCAGGACCCTGATGAATGCAATCAGCAATCCACCAGCGCACCGGCACGACAGTGCGGTGCTGCCAGAGTTCAGCGTCGCGGCGGGGGACGACCCTCGGGTGCTGTCCCGTTTCTATGCAGCGAGCTGCAACCTGGCGATCTGGCAACGGCCGTTATCTTCAAGCCTGGCGCGTTATCTAGCAGCCTGTCGGGCTTGGCCGGTCGTAGCGAGGGAAAGATCGATATGAGTTATTTTTTGAGCTCTTTTGCGGCGAATAGTGGTTCTATTCAACAATAAAGAGAACAAGAAATAGCCAAATTCGGCTTTTCCGCAGTAGATCAGTGTTAAGTTCGACAGGCTGCTAGAGCAGCTGGCCCAGCAGCCTCCCGGGTTGAGCCTGCGCTGCGTGCTGCGCCCGGATGAAGTCGCTCCCGAACTGGAACGCAAGCTGCCCCCGGGGGCA
>JBFGZM010000122.1:0-9352 GCA_041586815.1 Marinobacterium sp.
AGCGAAACCGTGTGGCGCCAGGCGGAGCGCTATCGAGTGCCTCGCGTTTGCTTTATCAACAAGATGGATCGTATCGGGGCGGACTTTGGGCAGGCGCTGGCCAGCATCCGTGAGCGCCTGCATGTGATACCCGTGGCGGTGAACATACCTGTGGGGGCCGAAAACGCCTTTGCGGGTGTGATCGATGTGCTGGGCATGCAGCTGATTCGCTGGTCAGGCGACGATGGTGCTTCCCCGCAATACGAGCCGGTGCCGGATACCCTGCTACCGGAGGCACTCGAGGCTCGGCGGGAGTTGCTGGAAGCGATCTGCGAAACAGACGACATCTTGCTGGAGCGGTACCTGGCGGAAGAAACGATTGATCAGGCACAGTGGCGTGCGGCCTTGCGCCGGGCGACACTGGAAAACCGGTTGTATCCGGTCTTTTGTGGCTCGGCACTGCACAATATCGGTATTCAGCCCCTGCTGGATGCGGTGGTCGATCTGCTGCCTTCGCCATCCGACCGGCAGGAAGTCGTTGGGCACCACCCGATCAGTGGTGAGGAGGAGCACTGGCCACTCAGCCTCGACGAGCCGCTCTGTGCGCTGGTATTCAAAACGGTCACGGACCCCTACGCCGGCCAGATGGCCTATGTGCGAGTGTATTCCGGCTGCCTGAAAACCGGTGATGCCGTGTTTAACCCCCGGACCGGGCACAAGTTGCGCATTGGCCGGCTGGTGCGGGTGTTCGCTGACCGTCGTGAGGATATTGATACGGTACCCGCCGGTGAAATTGACGCTGTGGTCGGCCTCAAGGATGTGGTGACCGGAGATACTCTCTGCGCCCTGGATCATCCGCTGGTGCTGGAGTCGATTCAGTTTCCGGATCCGGTGATCAATATTGCCATTGAACCCTGTGCCGTGCGCGACCGGGATGAGCTGCACCGGGCGCTGGCACAGCTCAAGGAAGAGGATCCCACCTTTCATGTTCATACTGACGACAATAGCGGCCAGACGATCCTGTCCGGTATGGGGGAGTTGCACCTTGAAATTCTGATGACGCGTATCGAGCGTGAACACCATATCAAGGTACGCAGTGGCCCGCCACGCGTTACATACAGGGAAACGGTCAGCAAGGCCGTCAGCCATGTTGAGGGCCGTTATGTACACCAGAGTGGCGGTCATGGCCAGTTTGGTCATGTCTATATTGATCTGGCTCCCGGCGCAGCCGGCTCCGGGCTTGTTTTTTCCCAGCAGATCAAGGGCGGAGTCATTCCCGCAGCCTTTATAGCAGCGGTAAAAAAGGGAGTGGAGGAGGCGGCGCAAACAGGACTGATTGGCGGTCAGGAAATCACCGATGTTGCGGTGACCCTGGTGGATGGCTCCACCCACAGCGTCGACTCCAGTGAGCTGGCCTTCAAGAATGCAGCGGTACAGGCATTCAGGGACGCGGCACAACGGGCGCAGCCCAAGTTACTGGAGCCGGTATGTCGTATTGCCGTGGTGACGCCGCAGGAAAACCTGGGGGACGTTCTGGGGCAGCTCAGTGCGCGACGATGCGAGGTTCACAGCACCGTGGCGCATGCCGATGGCACCCATGATATACAGGGGATGGTGCCCCTGTCCGAGATGTTCGGCTATGCCACCGACCTGCGTTCAGTCACCCATGGCAGGGCGCTTTTTACGCTGGAGTTTGATCACTACGCCGAGGTGCCTGGCAAGGTTCTGGAGAAGCTCAAGCCTTGAATGACACAACGGACCCTGCCGGGTCCGTTGTGTCGGTACGGGTCGGTGTGCCGCGTCAGGCGCTGACGGGTGCTGATTTTTCCGGCATTGGCAGGTTGGGAAGGCCGGCCCCGGTGGCGGATAATCCTTCCTGCAGCAATGTGGCGACCTTGTCGTGTTCACCCAGGTGCTGCAGCAGGCGACACAGCTCGGCGTAGGCGTCGGCACTTGCCTTGAGCGCGATGCTCTGTTCGAAATAGCCGATGGCCTTGCCCCAGTGCTCATTGCGCATGGACAGGCGGCCGAGGGTCAGCAGCACATCGGCACTGTCGGGATGATCCTGTTGCCACTTGCGGGCGATCTCCAGTTGCTTGTGGGCATTTTCACCCCGCAGGCGGCCATAGATCCGTACCAGCTGTTCATTCCACTCGCGCTTGATCTGGTCGCGCAGGAATATCTCGGCACGGGCTTCTTCTCCCAGGGACACAAGCTGGGAGACATAGTCGCACACCAGGCCTTCATTACTTGTCAGTCGGGTGGGCAGGTCCTGCCAGGCCCGGTTCAGCACCTGCACCCGGGTTTCACGCTCTGTTTCGGCCGGCAACTGGGCCAGGCTGGCACCGAGCAGCTGGCGATGGCAGTGCAGTTCGAGGGCCTGCAGAGACTCGTCCGGCAGAACCTTGTTCTGGCGCAGCTCCGGGATCAGGCTGGTGAGGCCCTGCCAGTCGTTCTGACGGGTCTGGCAGTCGTGCAAAAGGCGTAACACCTGGCTGTGTTTGGGGAGCCTGGCGTGCAGTGCCGACAGTGTTGTACGGCATTCTTCCAGCTGATTACGTTCAAGTTGCAGCTGGGCCTGGGCCAGGTCTGCCGCTGTCGTATTCTGCGGACTGTGCTGGCGCGCATGCTCGAGCAGCTCATCGGCCGCCTTGGCGTCGCCCTGTTCCTGAGCGGCGCGGGCAGCGGTCAGGTAATTGACCATTGGAAGTGCAGCTCGCGGCGCTGCCTGTGTCAGGTAACGTTGCGCTTTCCACCAGCTGCCGTCGGCAAAAGCCTGCAGACCCTTCTGGGTCTTGCGCTGGGCACTGCGCAGTGCGCGACGTTCGCCCCAGTGGCGCAACTCGGCGGTGGGAATGCGGGCCTTGGACAACAGGCGAAGCAGCACGTAGGCCAGCAGGAAGCTGACCAGGCCAGCAACCAGCAGAACCCAGAGACTGGTTTCAACGGTGGTGCCGTCGTAGGACAGCAGGACATAGCCCGGGTCCTGCACCATTTTTTCGCCCAGCCAGGCGCCGGCAAACAGAATGACCAGTAAAAGCAGGAGTCCTCGTTTCATATTACGCGGCTCCTTCCTGCTTCAGCTTGGTCATCTGCTGAAGGTAGGCCTTGAGTGTGTTGAGAGAGCCGGAAATGTCGGGGACTTCGGGCGCAACCTGCAGCTGCCTGAGTTCGGCGATGCCGCGCAGCAGGGCATTGGTGGTGGCGTCCTGCGGGTCAAAGTAGGTATCGATCCAGTTTTCTGCCTTTCCCAGTGCGCTGTCATAGGCATTCTGCTTGCGCTGCAGCAGTGCCAGCTGGGCCTGCTCAAGCATCAGGTGCAGGTTCTGCTGCAGGAAAAAGTGCTGCTCCGGGGAGAGCAGGGGCTCTACCGGTTCATCACGGTGCTGAATGACGATGAGTTGCTCGAATTTTTTCAAGGCGCCGTCCCAGGATGCCTTGAGGCCCTGGGTCCAGGATTCGGAAACGCTGTCTGGCGTGATCTGTTCCAGCAGGGCGGGCAGCTCGCGTTTGTTGGTTATCGGCAGCAGGCTCAGGCGATCGACCTGGGTATTCAGCGCGCCCAGTTGCAGGAAGGCGCCTTCCGTGTCCAGGCGAGGCACGGACTCAAGGGCGGCAATGTCCGCAGCCAGGGCCTTGCGCACCTCATAGATCGAGACATCGTCGGTCTCTTTCAGAATGAGGTCGGCGGATTTCAGCAGTTTCAGGGCGCCATCGGCGGTCTGTTCCATCAGCACGCGCTGATTGGCAAGCCGCAGAAGGTATTCAACTTCCGCCAGCAGCCAGTCTTTGCGCGAGCTCTGCTCACGCGACATGACCTGCTGAATGCTCTGGGTCAGGCGTTCCTGCAGGGTATCGATACCGCTCTTGTCGGTCTGGGCCTGAGCCTTGAGCGCTGCCATCTGCTGCTGCAGGCTGTCGAGTTCCTGGGTCAGCTGAGCCTGGCTGTCGGCCTGGGCGTTCTCGGCCTGCTGGTTGATTTGCTGCAGCGCCTGGGCATTGCCCTGCTGCCATTGCCAGCCTTGCCAGCCCAGATAGAGAATCAGCACCAGGGCGATAATGGACAACAGCAGTGCGGTGAATGCGGGCCAGCGTGCTGCCTTTTTGGCTGTCTTGGTGGTGTCGCTGGTGTCCGGGGTTGCCTGTGCGGGCATTTCGGTTGCTTCAGCGTCGATGATTTCGGGCGTCCGGTTTTCTTTGTTTCTATTCCCTGTGTCGCTCATCAGTCTTTTTCCGCGTCGATTTTAGTCAACAGCGCCCCGATCATGCTCTGGTCGTCGGGGCCGCTCGCAAGAATAACCTGTTTGAACCCGGCCTCGGTGGCCAGAGCAGCGATACGCTGGCTCGGAACCACCAGTGGGCACCATTGCAAATGTGCCAGCCCGTCATCGCGTTTTATCTGCTGGGCCAGTGCGACCAGGTTACTCAGGCTTTCGCCACTGGTAATCAGGATAGCGGATAAGGGCGCGGCATAAATAGCACTTTCGATACAGTCCGGTTCCAGTATCGGGCGGGAGCGGCGGTACAGTATTGCCTGGTCGACCCGGGCGCCGCGGCTGTGCAGTTCGCTGGCCAGGGCTTCGCGGCCGGTGTCACCGCGCAATAGCAGGATGCGCAACCCTTCGACCTGTTGCAGTTCTGGCGTCTGCAGCAGGGCCTCGGAATCGTACCCGGCGCGGCTGTGGCGGGCATCAATGCCGCAGTCGTGCAAAAGCGCGGCCGTACTGGCGCCGATGGCCATCCAGTGCACCCCCAGCGGCAGCTGCGGCCAGTAGTCGTCAATCAGGTCCAGCCCCAGACGCGCGGCATTGGCGCTGATCACGATGACGGCGTGGTAGAGGTCCAGGTCCAGCACGCACTGTTTGCTGTGCTGGAAGCGCGGATCAGTTTCCGGCAGAGGCGCGATCTCAAGCAGGGGCAGCAGCACGGGGTCTGCGCCCTGGGCGCGCAGCAGGTCAGCCTGCTGATGTGCCTGATGGCTCGGCCTGGTGACCAGTATCCGCTGACCGCTAAGTGGACCTGGCTGTGCCGTTTCAGTCGGCATTCTGGTCGTAAACGGCGGCGAGGATGCGATCGGCGCCAGCCGCCAGCAGGCGCTCGGCCAGCTCAATGCCCAGTGCAGCACCCTGTTCCGGCGTGCCCTGGATGTCGTCGCTGAGTACCCGAGTACCGTCGGGACTGGCCACCAGCCCGCGTAGCCAGAGCCTGTCCTGGGTTTCGTTGAGGGTGGCGAAACAGGCGATGGGTACCTGGCAGCCGCCCTCCAGGCGCCGGTTCATGGCACGCTCTGCCTCGACACACCAGGCGCTGGGCTGATGGTGCAGCGGCGCCAGCAGATCTCGGGTGCGCTTGTCATTCAGGCGACACTCGATGCCGACAGCGCCCTGGCCTCCGGCGGGAAGGCTTTCTTCGGCGGGCATGGAGGCACGAATCCGCTCTTCGAGCTTGAGGCGAATCAGTCCGGCGCTGGCCAGAATGATGGCATCGAACTCGCCTTCGTCGAGTTTGCGCAGGCGGGTCTGGACATTGCCGCGCAGGCTGCGGACCACCAGATCCGGGCGCCGTGCCCGCAGCTGGGACTCCCGTCGCAGCGAGGAGGTACCCACAATGGCACCGGCGGGCAGATCATCCACACAGGCATGGGTATTGGATACAAAGGCGTCGGTGGGGTTTTCCCGCGGACAGATCACCGCCAGGCCAAGGCCTTCGGGGAATTCCATGGGCACGTCTTTCATGGAGTGAACAGCGATATCGGCATCGCCATCGAGCATGGCATTTTCCAGCTCCTTGACGAAGAGGCCCTTGCCGCCGACCTTGGCCAGCGGGGTATCGAGGATCTTGTCACCGCGGGTAGTGAAGCCAATGAGTTCAATTTCGATACCAGGGTGGTGGCGCTCCAGCTCGGCTTTGACATACTCGGCCTGCCAGAGGGCCAGCAGACTCTTGCGGGTGGCGATGCGAATTTTATCGGTATTCATCGGGCTCTCGTTTTGACTGTCCCGGATCTTGCGCCGGGTCCTGAACGGGGTTGCACAGAGTGTAACAGATCGCCTGAACACTCTGGACCTGAGCTTTGAAAAGCGGATTTTCAGCGCTCAGGTTTTGCCTGTTAAAGATGGTATAATTTTGCCCCAGTTTATTCAGCTGCCGGAGGCCCGGTGGTCACTCCAGTCAGAGGTTTTCCTGATGAGCAACAAAACCAACCAGCAATGGGGCGGACGTTTCAGCGAGCCGACCGATGCCTTCGTCGCCCGTTTTACCGCATCCGTTCAGTTTGATCAGCGCATGTACCTGCAGGACATTCAGGGGTCGATCGCCCACGCCAGAATGCTTACAGCCGCGGGTGTGCTGACCGAGGCGGAACGCGATGACATCATCCGTGGCCTGGGCGAGATCCGCGTGGAAATCGAGCGTGGCACTTTCGAGTGGTCCATCGCGCTGGAAGATGTACACATGAACATCGAGGCGGCACTGACCGCAAAGATTGGCATCACCGGTAAAAAGCTGCATACCGGGCGTTCGCGCAATGACCAGGTTGCCACCGATATCCGCCTGTATGTGCGTGACGAAATCGACCGCATTCTGGCCGAAATCAGCCGTCTGCAGCAGGGCATGCTGAGCCTGGCCGAGCGCGAAGCCGATACCATCATGCCGGGCTTTACCCACCTGCAGACAGCGCAGCCGGTCACCTTTGGTCATCACATCATGGCCTGGTTTGAAATGCTGAGCCGTGACTATGAGCGTTTTGTGGACTGCCGCAAGCGCGTCAATATCATGCCGCTGGGGGCCGCGGCGCTGGCGGGTACAACCTACCCGATCGACCGCAGCATGACCTGCGAGCTGCTGCGCTTCACCGCGCCTGCAGGCAACTCGCTGGATGCCGTGTCGGATCGTGATTTCGCCATCGAATTCTGTGCTGCATCCAGCGTGCTGCTGATGCACATGAGCCGGATGTCGGAAGAACTGGTGCTCTGGGCTTCGGCACAGTTCAATTTCATCAACCTGCCGGACCGCTTCTGTACCGGTTCGTCGATCATGCCGCAAAAGAAAAACCCGGATGTCCCCGAGCTGGTCCGTGGCAAGAGTGGTCGTGTTTATGGTCACCTGATGTCACTGCTGACGCTGATGAAATCCCAGCCGCTGGCCTATAACAAGGATAACCAGGAAGACAAGGAACCGCTGTTCGACACCATCGATACGGTTAACGGATGCCTGCGTGCCTTTGCCGACATGGTTCCGGCGCTGGAGTCTCGCAAGGACAGCATGCGCGAGGCGGCCAAGCGGGGCTTTTCCACCGCCACCGATCTGGCGGACTACCTGGTACGCAAGGGCGTGGCGTTTCGCGATGCACACGAAATCGTTGGCAAGTCGGTGGCCTTCGGTATCGCCGAATCACGCGACCTGAGTGAAATGACCCTGGCGGAACTGCAGCAGTTCTCCGATGTGATCGGCGCCGATGTGTTTGACGTGCTGACACTGGAAGGCTCGGTGGCGGCGCGCGATCATGTTGGCGGTACTGCGCCGAACCAGGTGCGTGCGGCGGTGGTGCGCGGTCATGCATTGCTCGCTGCCCGCGACGACGCGGAATAACGCAGCGGACCCACGCTGCGGTTTGGTCGTTGTGGGAGCCCACTGCGTGGGCGAATGGAAATCAGGCTCTTGCCTGTTTGCCCGGAGACCGGGCTCCCACATTTCGCATCAGTTAAGTGTGATATCGACCATCAGGTCGCTGGCAATGGCTTCCAGTGCCTGTTGCAGTTCGTCGATATCCAGCCCTTCGGGGGCCTGAAGGCTGGCCTGTGCCTTGAACAGCTGCTCGCCGGACATGGAACCCGAGGTCAGCTCGGTATCCAGGCTTTCCACGTTGATATGCCGTGCCGCCAGGGCCTGGGCAATTTCTCGCACGATGCCGGGCTTGTCATGACCCACCAACTCAAGCGCTATGGGATTGCGGCCTGGTACTGTGGTCGCGTCTTCGTTGCGCTCGGTGGTTACCTTGAGCCCCTTGCCTTGCAGTGCGATCAGGTCCTTCTCGATAGCGTCAGCGCTTTCCGTGGGAACACTGATGATCAGAATGCCGGCAAACTTGCCGCCCAGGCGTGACATGCCGGACTCGAGCCAGTTGCCATTGTGGCGGGCTATGGTTTGGGACAGAATCTCCACCAGGCCGGGCTTGTCCGGACCGATGACGGTTAATACCAGGGATGTCATCATGTTTCGCTCCTGTATGCAGTTATTCAGCGCGCTGGCCGCAGAGTCGGCCTGCGTGCAATGTTATTGTGCGTGCTGTCCCCGCCGGGTGCCCCTGCTCGGGCAGCACCGGCGTCCAGTCTCGAGTGTGTCCGGTTTGCGGCCGGGTCGCAAGCATCAGGACGCGCGGTATCCGGCCCGTTTTCCGGTGCGCCTGTCGCTGTTTTTGAATGGAGGGAGCTGACGTCATGTTAGATATGCTGCTCATGCTCTGGCCGGTATTCGCATTATTGATGCTCGGTGTACTGGCGCGCCGTTACGACTTTCCAGGGGAGAGTTTCTGGCCGCTGGCGGAGAAGGCTACCTACTTTGTGCTCTTTCCCGTGCTGCTGGTGGCTCGCCTGAGTCAGGCGGATATAGGCAGCGTATCGATTGGCGGCATTGGCCTGGCCGTTCTGTTGCTGCTGCTCGCAGGCACGTTGCTGTGTTATCTGCTGCGGCCGTTGCTGAAGCTGGACGGTGCAGAATTTACGTCGTTTTATCAGGGTGCGGTGCGCTTCAATACCTATGTGGGGCTCGCGGCAGTGGCTGCGCTTTATGGTGAGTCGGCGCTGGCAGTCGCGGCTGTCATCATCGCCTTCATGATCCCATTGCTCAATGTGTTCTGTGTTCTGGTGTTTGCGTTTCACGCCGGCGGGACTCCGGGGTGGCGCCCGGTCGTTGGGAACCTGGTGCGCAATCCGCTGATTCTGGCCTCGGTGCTGGGCATGCTGCTGAATTACAGTGGGATTGGTCTGCCGCCGCTGGTGGCTCCTGTCGCCGAACTGCTGGGGCAGATGGCCTTGCCGCTGGGGCTGCTGGCGGTGGGAGCAGGGCTCAGTCTGAAGGCACTGCGCGCCGTGGGGCCTGTGCTGCTGGGAGCGTCATTCATCAAGTTGCTGCTGTTTCCATTGCTGGCGCTGGCGCTGGGTGAACTCCTGGCGCTGACAGAACAGACGCGCAATGTTCTGGTGCTGTTTGCCGCTCTGCCAACGGCGGGTTCGGCCTATATTCTTGCCCGTCAGCTGGGCGGGGATGCCGCCATGATGGCGGCGATCATTACTGGCCAGACGTTGTTGTCCGCACTGGCAATCCCGCTCATGTTGGGTTGGTTGCTTTAGCGCAGAGCATGGCTTTATTTCGG